>NZ_RZOJ01000390.1:0-5654 GCF_003998845.1 Mesorhizobium sp. M4A.F.Ca.ET.022.05.2.1
GCGTCAGGTCGGTGGCATATTTCGCCAGCGCCGAATCCCCGCCGGGGCCGTGTTTCATCGGCGTCTCCGTGGCGAGGGTGGCCGGGGCAGCGCCGGCCTCCAGCGAACCTTCCATGACATCGGCGAAGCGGGAAATGACGCCGTCCGCATCGATCCGGTCGAACTCGGCGCTGATCTTCGAAACCAGGCCCTCCAGCACCGGCGTCTTCAGGCAGGCAAGCAGGATATGCGAGCTGCGCACCTCCTCGACGCCGAACTCCAGCGTCGCGAGGTTCCAGCCTTCCTGGATGGCGTGGAAGATGTGGTCGGAGAATTCCTCCACCGAGGTGGCGCCGTAGGGCAGCTTGTCGATGGCACGGGTCATGTCCGCCGTCAGCCGGCTGGCATCCAGCCCGGCATCGGCGACGATCATCTGCACATCCGAGCGCTCCGACAGCACCAGTTGCTGAATGAAATGGACGAGTTCGACATAGGGATTGCCGCGCAGCTTGGCCGTGTCGGCCGCGGCCTTGAAGGCGCGCACCCCCGTGGCATCGAGCTTGGCAACCAGTTCCTTGCGCTTGAAGCTCTGCGATGACCGGCGCTGTTCCATCGAACCTGCTCCCGAAATCAGCCAGCCGATACCCTGCCATAGAAGCGGCAGGTTGACAAAGCATGTGATGGATGATGCGCCTCGATGCCCGATTCGCCCAGCATCTTCCGTTTCAGGGAAAGCCCCGCATCCCCAGGCAAACAAACACGAAATTGCCCTCGCCTATGCGATGCATTTCACATACGGCGCCGGACAATGACGCCATGGGTTTCGGCGACAGAACGGTCGCGTTTAGCTTCCGTTAGTTTTTGAGCAGTCCTTGAATTGTGATAAAGTGACGCACTGTGATAACCTTGCGTCACGCAAGGTCTCAAGGCCGCTCCTGGGGGTTGGTGTGATTGATCTCGCACTCTGGCTGAATCCTCTCGACGGTGAGAATCCGTCAGGTGAGGATTTGCGCAACGACCCGGCCTTCCATGAGCTGGAGCGCCTGATCGAACAGCAGACCAAAGTCGAGTATGACGACCGCAACAAGCCGTCCGCGGAAGCGATCATTCCGATCGACTGGCCCGCCGTGCTTGCCAAGGCCGAGGAATTGCGTCCGCGCGGCCGGGATCTGCGCCTTCTGGTCATCGTCACGCGCGCCCTGGCCAATGAAAACCGGCTGGCCGGACTGGCCGACGGTCTGAGCCTGATTGCGCAGACGTTCGACGCCCACTGGGAGACCCTGCACCCGGCGCTGCGATCCGGTGCAACGCCGCGCGACGCGGCCTTGCGTCGCATCAACGCCCTGCTCGATCTCCAGAACGGCCAGGAAGGCCTGCTGGCAGACCTGCGGCAGATGATCTTTTTCGCGCCGCGCCCGATCGGGCCGATCAGCGGGCGCGACCTGGAACAAGGCGCCCTCGACGAGCGCGTCATGCTCCAGGAAGCGGCCTCTGGGCTGAATGCCAGCGAAAAGGCAGCGCTTGCGAGCGCCCACAGCCAGCTCTTGAACCGGGTGCGCAGCGGATGCGCGGCGCAGATCGATCAGGCCGGCGAGGCGATGACGTCGCTGCTGGGCGACGCCCGCGCGGCAATCGCGGCCCTCGATGCCGTCGAGACCGCGCTCAACGCCCGCATCGAAGGCAACGGTCCCGCCGTCCCGGAATTGAAACGGTTCCTGCAGCGTTTGCTGACGACCCTGGAGCGCAATTCGGCTGCCGGCGCCGTGGCGAACGGCGCGGCGAAACCCTCCCCGCCGCCGGCGGAACCGGCAACGCCCGTCCGAAACGGTCATGGAGCCGATACGATGGCAAGTGTCGCAAGCTACGCGGAACAGAGCACCGGGCTGCCCGACCGGATTTCCTCGCGCGATGACGTGGTCAAGTGCCTCGACCTTGTCGTCGCTTTCTATGACCGCACCGAGCCGTCGAGCCCGATCCCGCATCTCGCCCGCCGTGTGCGCCGCATGGTGCACATGGATTTTGTTGAACTGATGGAAGATCTCGCCCCGTCGGGGCTGAAGGAGTTCCGGCTTCTGGCCGGCGTTCCCGATGCCAAGAAGACGGCCCAGAAGGATGAAAGGTAGCAACACATGCCAGCCGAAAGCAAAGCGAAGGTCATCGAACGAAATCGCGCGCCGCGGGTGCAGATCGCCTACGACGTCGAAACCTACGGCAGCCCGACGACGATAGAACTGCCGTTCGTCATGGGCGTGATGGCCGACCTTTCCGGCGCTTCGCAAACCAGGGAAGCTTCAAAGTCGCTGTTGGACCGTGCCTTCGTCGAGACCGACGCCAACCGCTTCCCCAAGTTCATGGAGGCGCTCGGGCCACGCGTGAAGGCGCGGGTGAAGAATACGCTGCCGCAAGCGGAAGGCGCCGAGAAGGACGAGGAACTGGCGCTTGATCTCACCTTCACCAAGATGGGCGATTTCGCGCCGGACAAGATCGCCGAGCAGGTCCCGCAACTCGCCGAGATCCTCAAGATGCGTCGCCAGCTCGAGGAACTGCTCGGCTTCATGGATGGCCGTGTCGACGCCGAAAAGCGCATCGCGCAGCTTCTCAACAACGAGCCGCTTCTGAGCAAGATCGCCAGCCAGGCAATGTCTGACGACGACAAGGTTGGGGAATAAGTCATGGCCGAACAGCAAAAGACCGCAGCCGTCACCGCCGAGGCCGAAGCCATTGACCTGGGGGAGTTCAGCGGGCTCCTTGAGAAGGATTTCAAGGTCAAGAAGGACGACAGCGAGAAGCTGCAGCAGCTCGTCCGCAATCTCGCGCTGGCGGCGCAATCCCGCTCCGAGACCACCACCATCTCGTCCAATGCGATCAAGTCGATCAAGTCGCTGATCGCCGGCATCGACAAGATGCTGACCACGCAGGTCAACGAGATCCTGCACGCGCCGGAAGTGCGCGAAATGGAAGGCACATGGCGCGGCCTCTGGTATCTCATCAACAACACCGAGACCGATGCCAAGCATCTCAAGATCCGGGTGATGAACATCTCCAAGGAGCAGCTGGCCGACACCCTCGAGGATTTTGAAGGCCAGATGTGGGATCAGAGCCCGATCTTCAAGAAGGTCTACACGGACGAGTATTCGATGCTGGGCGGCGAGCCGATCGGCTGCATCGTCGGCGCTTACGAATTCTCGAACCATCCGCGCGACGTCGGCCTCTTGCGCAACATTTCGGGCATCTGCGCCTCGGCGCACACGCCGTTCATCGCGGCCGCCTCGCCGCGCCTGTTCCGCATGGACAGCTGGCAGGAACTGCCGAACCCGCAGGACCTTCAGATGATTGTGAACAACCCGGCCTACGCTTCGTGGCAGTCGCTGCGCGAGAGCGAGGATGCGCGCTACATAGGCCTGACCATGCCGCGTGTGCTGGCACGGCTGCCCTACGGCACCGAGACCGTCCCGGTGAAGGGTTTCACCTTCGAGGAGGAGGTGCAGGGCGACCACAACAAATATGTCTGGATGAACGCCGCCTTCCCGATGGGCGTCAACATCAACCGCAGCCACAAACTCTATGGCTGGGGCACCCAGATCCGCGGCGTCGAGAATGGCGGCACGGTCCTCAACCTGCCGGTGCACGCCTTCCCGACCGACGACGGATCGATCGCGATGAAGTGCCCGACGGAAGTCGCCATCGACGACCGCCGCGAGGCGGAATTGGCCAAGCTCGGTCTGATGCCTATCCTGCACCGGAAGAACACCGACCTCGCGGCCTTCATCGGTGCCCATTCGCTGCAGGATGACGAGACGCGCGCCGGTCGCCTGGTCGATCCCGATGCGCAGTCGAACGAACGCCTGAGCGCCAACCTGCCCTACCTTTTCCCAGTGTCGCGCTTCGCGCATTACCTCAAGGCAATTGCGCGCGACAAGATTGGGTCGTTCAAGGAGCGCTCGGACATGCAGATCTGGCTGACCGAGTGGATCAATCGCTACGTGTTGGCCAACCCGGCCTTCGCCGACGACAAGGCGCGCGCCAAGCGCCCACTTGCCGCGGCAGAGGTGCAGGTGGACAGCGTGGAGGGCCGGCCGGGCTATTACAATGCCCGCTTCTATCTGCGCCCGCATTATCAGTTGGAGGGCATCAACGCTTCGCTCCGGCTGGTGTCAGAACTCCCGTCAGTGAAGGGTTGAACTGCAGCAATGTGATCTTGTTTCGTTTGAGAGCGGTGGAGAAAGACAATGCCTGTGAAGATCGATGGCTTCCTGAAAGTTCCGGATATCAAGGGTCCGAGCGTACGAGACGGCCACGAGGACGAGATCGAAATCCATGGTGTCGACTACAAGATGGTCGCGCCGTACGATCCGAATTCGCTCTCGCGCCGCGGTCGTGTGGCCTTGGGGATGATCAAGTTCACCAAGCACTACGACAAGTCCTCGCCCTATCTGAAGAAGGCGCTGTTCGAGAACAAGGCTCTCGACGAAGTGGTGTTTTCCGCGCGCCGGACCATAGACGGCGAGACGAGCGACTATCTGGTCGTGACGCTGACCGACGCCTCGATCATGGAATACGACATGTCGCAGGCCGAGGACGAGGAAGACCTGATCGAGGAGGAAGTCAGCTTCGCCTACAAGAAGATCAAGTTCGTCTACGACAAGGACGACGAAATCGAAATGGATGTCTATGTCGGCAAGTGAGGTCCGGCGGCCCGGCGCGAACAAGCCGCGGCTTGCCGGCAGTTCGCGAGCGACGCGCGAGGCGGTCCAGCCCTCTCTTTGGGACCGCCTCGTCAACGACCTGCCCGGGCTTACCTCCGAGATAGACGGGCTGCGCCGGCTGTTGCAGGACGAGCTTGGCGCGGAGCGGCTGGAGACATTTCTTGCCGGGAGCGCGCGCGCGATCGACGCCGATGCGGAGCTGACACCGGACCAGAAGCGGCGCCTGCACCGGCTGATCTTTCAGGACGAGCACCGTGCGGAGATCGAAAGCCGCGGTGTGGTGGTGTCGGCGCGCGTGCTGAGAGAGGCCGTGCGGCGAGACATCGAGGCCCTGTTCAACACCGAGCGCTTCGAATCCGTTCCGCTGCTGACCGATCTCGAGCGGGAGCAGGCGATGGACGACCCGCCTTCGCTGGCTGATTTTCCGGAAGTGCGCCGAAGCGTGATCAATTACGGCGTGCCTTCCTTCTCCGGCCGTTCGTCGCGAGACTTCGACCGCGATACGTTGGCGCGGGAGATCCGTTCGGTGCTTGCCACGTTCGAACCGCGCCTGAAGGAAAGCGCGACGACCGTCACGGTGACCCTTGGCGACAAAAGTGTGGGTCTGAAGATCGAGATAGACGCGGTGCTGATCATGACGCCGACGCCGGAACGGCTGCGCCTTCGCACAACGATCAATCTCGACAACGGCCTGGCGCGGACCGAATTCAGGGAAAGCTGAGATGGATCGGGTCTTCGTAGAATATTACGAGGAAGAACTGACCCATATCCGCGGGCTCGCCGCGGAATTCGCCGACATGCATCCGGCGATAGCTCGCAACCTTTCGCTCGATACGGTGCCGTGTCCGGATCCCTATGTCGAGCGCCTGCTGGACGGGGTTGCTTTTCTTGCCGCGCGCACGCGGCTAAAAGTCGATGCCGAGCGCTCGCGGTTTTCACGCGCCGTGCTCGACGTCCTCTATCCCGATC
>NZ_RZOJ01000391.1:0-5647 GCF_003998845.1 Mesorhizobium sp. M4A.F.Ca.ET.022.05.2.1
CTGCACGACATCGCCGGCGAACGCTCCTCCACCGTGGTCTTCCCGCTGCCAGTGGACCTGCTCGGGCAGTTTTTGAAGGGGCAGGCGAAGTGAGGCTTTGCTGGCCGCCTCAACCCCGCCGCCAGGGCGGCTCGGGCGAAAAGCGCTTGCCGATCCAGTCGGCGAAGGCGCGGGTCTTGGCGGCCTGGCCCTTGGCTGACGGCATGACGACATAGACCGCGCCCTCGTCAGCCAGCGTCCAGTCCTCCAGGATCGGCACCAGCCGTCCGTCGGCGAGCTCGCGGCCGACCAGCCAGTCGGTGCTCATCATCAGGCCGACGCCTTGCACGGCTGCATCGACCAGCACCTCGGCGTCGTCGGTGACGAGCGGCCCCGACACCTCGACGCGCGCGTGCCGGCCCTCGCGGTCGGTCATCTCCCAGGCCGGAAAGGTCTGGAAGCCTGAGAAGCCGAGGCAGACATGTTCGAGCAGCGCCTGCGGTGTTTCCGGCCTGCCCATTCTGGCGAGATAGGAGGGGGCGGCGCAGAGCAGCCGGCGCCGCGTCGCCACCTTGCGTGCCACCAGGCGCGAATCTTCCACGCGCCGAGCCGCACCGCCACGTCGAAATTCTCGGCGACGAGGTCAGCGAACCGGTTGGAAAATTCGGCCTCGATGCGGACATCGGGAAATTCGGCGAGGAATTGAGGCAACAGCGGCCCGATCCACATGCGCCCGAACGTGCCGGGCAGCGCCAGCCTGAGCAGGCCTCGCGGGCCGCCGCCAGCATGGGCGGAAGCGGCGGCCTCGGCCTCGTCGACCGAGGCGAGGATGGCGCGCACGCGCACCAGGAATTCGGCGCCCGCCTCGGTCAGCGACATACTGCGCGTGGTGCGGGAGAGCAGCCTGACCCCCAGCCGCTCCTCCAGCGAATGCAGGCGCCGCGACAGGATGGTGGGGTCGCGGCCGATCCGCACGGCCGCCCTGGTGAAGGAGCGCGCCTCGGCGACGGCCGCAAACGCCGCCATTTCGGCAAGTGCCGCCGGTTCGTGGGATTGCTGCATATTGCGCAATACTTAAATGTGAAAGCCAAGGATTATCCAGAAATAGCGCAGCAACTAGGTTCACTCAACCGATTAATCATCACACCGGAGTGAACCCATGAAAGCCATCGAACTGAGCCAGCCCAGGCTGGACGCCTTCCGCGCCGCAGTCGTTGCCACCCCCGAACCACAGCGCGGCGAGGTGCTGATCCGCCAGCGTTCGGCGAGCCTCAACTTCGTCGATGTCGCGGTGGCGAGCGGCAACTATCCCGGGCCGCGCTTCCCGCTCATTCCCGTCGCCGACGGCGCCGGCGAGATCGTCGCGCTCGGCGTGGGCGTCACCAGCTTCGCCGTCGGCGACCGCGTCGTCGTCCACGCCAAGCCGCGCTGGATCGGCGGCCGGCCTCGGCCTTGCGAGATGACGCAGATGCGCGGCATCTCGCTGCCGGGGTCGCTGGCCGAATATATCGCGCTGCCGGCCAACTCGGTCGTGCCGGTCCCAGCGCATCTCTCTTTCGAGGCGGCGGCGACACTGCCGATTGCCGGCACCACCGCCTGGAACGCCATCCGCGCCGCCGATGTCGGGCCGGGCTCGGTCGTCGTCCTGCTCGGCACCGGCGGCGTCTCGATCTTCACTCTTCAGCTTGCCAAGGCGGCCGGCGCCACTGTCATCATCACCTCGTCTTTGGACGAGAAGCTGGAGCGGGCGAAGGCATTTGGCGCCGATCACCTAATCAACTACCGCGCGACGCCTGACTGGGACAGCAAGGTCCTGGAGCTGACCGACGGCCTCGGCGCCGACCTCGTCGTCGAGACCGGCGGCGCCGCCACCTTCGCCCGCGCGGTCAACGCCACCGCGCCGGGCGGCACGCTGTTCACCATCGGCTTCGTTACCGGCGCCGAGGCAACGGTCAATCTGCTGCCGATCATCGTCAAGGCGCTCAAGGTGATCGGCAACAACACCGGATCGGTGTCAGACCTCAAGGACGCCACCCGCGCCATTGCCGCCGCTGGCATCGAGCCGGTCGTCGACAAGGTGTTTTCACAGAACGAAGCGGCCGAAGCCTACACCCACATGGCCGCCGGCGGCCTGCATTTCGGCAAGCTGGTGTTTGGGTTGGAGTGGTAAGGAAAGGCTGACGCTGAAGATCGGCGAAAAGCTATGGTGACGGACATTTCCCCGCAAGGGGGAGATTACGCTCTTCGCCAGCGGCACCCTCCCTAAATCAACTTCTCGAGCGTGATCGGCAGATCCCTGATCCTCTTGCCCGTCGCATGGAACACCGCGTTCGCAATCGCCGGGGCGACGCCGACGATGCCGAGCTCGCCGACGCCCTTGCCGCCGAGCACTGACGAATGCGGGTCGGGGATGCCGACAGAGATCGTCTCGATGTCCGGGATGTCGGCGTTGGTCGGGATCATGTAGTCGGCGAGGTTGCCGTTGACGATGCGGCCATGGCGGCGGTCGACCATGCCTTCCTCCAGCAGCGCCTGGCCGATGCCCATGATGATGCCGCCCTTCCACTGGCTTTCCGCCAGCTTTGGATTGTAGAGCCGGCCGGAATCCAGCGCCGACACGACACGCGACACCCGCACCGTGCCGAAATCCTCGTCGACCCTGACCTCGACGAAATGCGCGCACCAGGAGTGGCGTGAATAGTCGCCCTCGGTGTGCGGGATCGACACGGCGATGGTGGTGTAGTTCCGGTAGCGCTCCTCAGCCGTCGCGTTCGCCGGCATGGTATCGCCCTTGGCCTCGATCCGTTCACGACCGACGGCGGACAGAAGCTCGGCGATCGGGATCTCGGGACCGTCGCCGCGCGGCGAGGCGATGCGACCGTCCTTGACCACCAGTGTGTTCGCCTGCAGCGCATGGAAGGGCGAGCCCGGATCGGCGATCGCCAGCCCGATCAGCTCGTCCAGCGCCTGGCTCGCCGCCTTGTAGACCGCGCCCGTCATGACGCCGGCAAGGCGCGAGCCGCCGGCGACGCCGGCGCGGGCGAAGTGGGAATCCCCCAGCTTCACCGACACATGCTCGACCGGCACGCCGAGCGTCTCGGCCGCCGTCTGCGCCAGGATCGTGTAGGTGCCCTGGCCCATGTCGATGGAGGAGCTTTCGACCTCGACCGAACCGTCGGCGAGGATATTCACCACCGCCTCGCCATGGGCGGCCGCACCGGATAGGTGCCGGCCGCCACGCCCCAGCCGATCAACTGGTGGCCGTCGCGCATCGAGCGCGGCTTTGGCGAACGCTTCCCCCAGCCGAACGCCTCGGCGCCGGCTGCGAAGGCCTCGCGCAACTGCCTGGTCGACCACGCCTTCCTGGCGTGCGGATCCTGTTCGGCGTAGTTCCTCAGCCGGATTTCCAGTGGATCGATGCCGACCTCATAGGCGAGCTCGTCGATGGCGCATTCGATGCCGAAGGCGCTGGGGTTCTCGCCCGGCGCGCGCTTGGCGCCGGGCACCACGGTGTTCACCCGCACCACATTCTGCTTCGAGGAGAAGTTGGGCGTGGCGTACATGATCGAGGTGACGGAGCCGAGCGGCTCGACCCACATGCCATCGACCGCCGTCTCGTTGACGCCGCGATGCACGATCGACTGGATGCGGCCGTCCTTGTCTGCGCCGATCGCCACCGTCTGGCGGGTCGCGGCGCGGCCGCCATAGGAGGTGAAATTCTGCGGCCGGGTCAGCACCAGCTTCACCGGTCGTCCGAGCATCTTCGCCGAGGCCGCCGCCACCGCGCTGTGGGCGAGCGCCAGCGCCTTCGAGCCAAAGCCGCCGCCGATATAGGGCGAGACCAGCCGCACATTCTCGAACGGGATCGCGAACCATTCGGCATAGGTGCGCGCCATGCCGTCCAGCCATTGGCTGGGCTCCCAGATGGTGAGCGCCTCGCCCTGCCAGCGCGCGATCAGCCCATGCGGTTCCATCGCCGCCTGGAACTCGCGCGGCGTGTTGTAGGCCGCGCAGACGCGCACCGGCGAGGCGGCGAAGGCACCTTGAGCGTCGCCCCACTCCTTGGTCATGGCGTCGATCGGGATGCCGTCGCCGGCCTTGGGGTCGCTGAGTTCGACGATCGCCGGCGTCTCGTCATAGGTCACCTTGACGAGGGCGGCCGCCGCGACCGCCTGCTCGAAGGTCTCGGCCACCACCGCGGCGATATGCTGGCCGGAATAGGTGACCGTGCGGGCAAGCGGGCAATAGGTCTGTTGCGACGGCGGGTTGCCGAGCCAGTCCGAAGCGCCCTTCAACTCCATGATAGTGTCGGGCGTCAGGACCAGAAGCACGCCGGGCGCTGTCTCCGCCGCTCTGCTGTCGATGGCCACCACCGTTCCGGCGGCGATGGTGCTTTCTACCATCACTGCGTGCGCCAGCCCTTCGAGTTGCTGCTCGACCGCGTAGTGCGCCGCGCCGGTGATCTTGGCCGGGCCGTCGACACGCGACAGCCGCCCGCCCACCGCCTCGAGGCGGGCGCTGTCCGAAGCCGCATGTTTCATCTCATGAACGGTCATGCCGTCTCTCCCAAATTGAGGATGGCGCGCGCGACGACGCGCGGCGCGAGCTCGATCTTGTAGTGGTTGGCGCCATGGTCGACGGCGCCTTCCATGGCGAGTTCGCTCGCCTTGCGCACGGTGGCCTCGGTCAACGTCTTGCCTTTGAGCTCGTTTTCGACTGCCCGCGCGCGCCACGGCTTGGTGGCGACGCCGCCGAGCGCGACGCGGATGTCGCGGATGGTGCGACCGTCGCCTTCGAGCTCCAGCCCTATCGCCGCGCTCGCCGCCGCGAATTCGTAGGACTGGCGGTCGCGAACCTTGAGATAGGTCGAGCGTCTGGCCGCTGCCGAGCCCGGGATCTCGATCGCCGTGATCACCTCGCCGGGGCGGATGTCGTGCTCGCGCTCGGCGGTCGCGCCGGGCGCGAGGAAGAAGTCCTCGACCTTTAGCCTGCGCTCGCCGAGAGGGACCTCGGCGTCGAAGGCGACGAGCGCAATCGCGAGGTCGCCTGGATAGGTGGCGATGCAGGCCTCGCTGGTGCCGAGCACCGCATGGCCACGCGTCACCCCGCCGATCGCCGAGCAGCCGCTACCCGGCGCGCGCTTGTTGCAGGCCGGAAAGTTGGCTGGGTCGCGAAAATAGGGACAGCGCGTGCGCTGCATCAGGTTGCCGCCGATGGTCGCCATGTTGCGCAGCTGCGCCGAGGCCGCCTGCCACAGAGCCTCCGAGACGGCCGGGAAGCGACTTTTGATCCCTGCATGGTCGGCGACATGGCTCATCTTCGCCAGCGCGCCGATCACAGCGCGGTCGGCGGTGACGTCGATGGCGCTGAGCCCCTCGATATGGCTGATGTCGATAACGGTCGAGGGTTCGGCGACGCCGCATTTGGCGAGGTCGACCAGCGTCGTGCCGCCGGCAAGCAGCATGGCGCCGGGGAGGGCGGAAGCATGGCGCGCGGCCTCGACAGTGTCGGCGCGGAGGTAGGAAAAGTCTCTCATGAGCGGAGCCCCTCTGCTGCCTGGCGGACGGCGGCGACGATGTGCGGATAGGCGCCGCAGCGGCACAGATTGCCGGCCATGTATTCGCGGATTTCTTCGTCGGACCCCGCATGGCCCTCGCGGATGCAGGCC
>NZ_RZOJ01000392.1:0-5626 GCF_003998845.1 Mesorhizobium sp. M4A.F.Ca.ET.022.05.2.1
GAACCCGGTGCTGCTCAAGCCGCAAAGCGATGTCGGCTCGCAGGTGGTGGTGCAGGGCAAGGTGTTCGGCGAGGCCCGGGCGCGCGACTACCAGGCGATGAAGGGCCGGCTGATGGATGCCGTGCTCGACTCCTGGGGGAAGGTCGGCGAGGGCGCCGATCTCGTCATCGTCGAAGGCGCCGGCTCGCCAGCCGAGATCAATCTCAGGAGCCGCGACATCGCCAATATGGGTTTCGCGACGCGCGCAAATGTGCCGGTGGTGCTGGTCGGCGATATCGATCGCGGCGGCGTCATCGCCTCGGTCGCAGGCACGCATCTGATCCTGCCGGACGAGGACCGGCGCATGATCGTTGGCTACCTCATCAACAAGTTTCGCGGCGATGTCACGCTGTTCGACGACGGCATCAAGGCAATCGACAAGTTTACCGGCTGGCCTTGCTTCGGCGTGGTGCCTTGGCTGAAGGCGGCGGCGAGGCTGCCTTCCGAGGATTCGGTGGTGCTGGAACGGCTGGCCTCCGGCGAGAAGCGGGCGCTGAAGGTGGCGGTGCCGATGCTTTCGCGCATCGCCAATTTCGACGATCTCGATCCGCTGAAGGCCGAACCGCAGGTCGAGGTGGTGTTCGTGCCGCCCGGAAAGCCGCTGCCCGAAGATGCCGGGCTGGTGATCATTCCCGGCTCGAAGTCAACGATCGGCGATCTCTTAAAGTTCCAGGAGAATGGCTGGGACCGCGATCTCATTGCCCATCGCAAGCGGGGCGGCTATGTCGTCGGTATCTGCGGCGGCTTCCAGATGCTGGGCCGCAAGGTCAGCGATCCCGCCCGCATCGAGGGCAGCGTTACCGAGGCGGAGGGGCTCGGCCTGCTCGACATCGAAACAGTGATGGAACCGGAAAAGACCGTGCGCAATGTCAGCGCCCGCTCGGTGCAGTTCGATCTGCCGCTCGAAGGCTACGAGATCCATCTCGGCCGCACCACCGGCCCGGACATGGCGCGGCCGTCCGCCATCATCAACGGCATCGAAGACGGCGCCGTCTCCGCCGACGGCAAGGTGGTCGGCACCTACCTGCATGGGCTATTTTCCGCCGACGCCTTCCGGGCAAGGTTCCTGGAAAGCCTCGGCGTCAAAGGCGGCGGCATCGACTATCGCGCCGATGTTGAGCAGGCCCTGGACGAGGTCGCGGCCGAGCTGGAAGCCCATCTCGACTGCGAGACGATATTCGGGTTGGCACGTTAGCTGGCTGCCTCATCTGCCTTCGGCCAATAGGTGCCGAACGACCAGACATTGCCTTCCGGATCGCAGCATATGAATTCGCGGCTGCCATAGTCGCGGTCGATAAGCTCCTGCAGAATCGTGGCGCCGGCCTTTTTTGCCCTGGCGTGGGCGGCGTCGGCATCAACGACCGCGACATAGATCGACTTGCCGCCGCCAGCGCCTGGCTCGCCGACCATCTTGCCGTAGTCGTCGTCACGCGCGGTGCCGAGCATGATCATCGAGGCGCCGAAGACGAGCTCGGCATGATGCACGACGTCGCCTTCGCCATAGCGGGCGCGCACGGTGAAGCCGAGGCGTCGCACAGCCAGTCGATCATTCTGGCGGCGTTCTTGTAGCGCAAAGCGGGGTAGAGACGAGGTGCTTCGGTCGCGATCGACATAACAATCTCCCTTGTGTCGGTTGACGGAACACAGTCTCGGAGTAGGCCGCTCCGGCGTCTTGAAGAAATGTTACCTCGGCAGAGAAAGAGCCTACGCCGGCGCGAAAAGCGCGGTTGGCGTCTCACCGGCAAGTTGACGGAATTCGCGCACCAGATGCGCCTGATCGGCATAGCCGCAATCGGCGGCGATGCCGGCCCAGTCGTCTTCCTGCTGCTTGGACAGCGAGAGCGCCCGGTTGAAGCGCACGATACGCGACAGCGTTTTCGGCCCGATGCCGATCGCGTCGGAAAATTTCGTCGCGAGATGCTTGCGGCTCCAGCCGAGCTCATCTGCAAGCACCGAGATCCGCGTGCGTCCGCCGGAGCCAATGACCCGCCGGTAGGCCCAGGCGACCTCGGCTGACATCCACTTCGCCTCCGCCAGCCTGGCTGCGACGAAGCCCTCGGCGATCGCGAAGCGCGTGCTCCAGTCGCGCGCGTTGCCAAGCCTTTCGCGCAGCGCAATGCCTTCGAGGCCGAGCACGTTGTCGAGCCCGACCATGCGGTCGGTCAGCTCGCTCATCGGCAGGCCGAAGAAGCGGCGGGCGCCGAGCGGGGGAAAGTTGATCTGGACGCAGCAGGCGCCGCCGAAGGATTCGATCACCACCGGCCCGGCATAGAGGCCGGCGGTAAAGCTGGCAAAGCGGTCATTGTCGCCGGGATCGCGCCCGAGTCCGATGGCGAACGGTTCGGCGAAGCTGATGACCAGCGGCACGGTCAGCGAGGCATATTCGATGTTGCGGGAGCGGACGGGCAGCATTTCGCGATAGCCGCATATGTCGGTAATTGCGTCGGCAAGCGAAGGGCCAGGCACGCGCCGCACCATCTCGAACCTTCCCGCGGAAGGGTGCTGTTCATGATGGCGCTCTGTCTCAGTCGACATCGGCAATCCTCGCCGGCCAAATCTAACAGACCACATCCCGAAATCAAAAGCGCCCAGCTTCTCGCCGGGCGCTCCGAATTGCCTGAGATCTGAATGTGCTAGGCGCCGCGCATCATACAACCGGCGGCGAGCACGATGTAGCCGATGAGAACAATCCACACTGCGGCAAGGGGAATGAACGCAAGAACGCCAAGAGCGGCGAGAACGCCGATGATGGCGATAACAAGGGAGATAATGAAAATAAGCTGAGTAGGCGCACTGAGATTCATGTGTGGCTCCTCCAACATGATTCGTACGCCGGCATTGTATCAGCGGGGCCGTCACACACCAATGAACAGGCGCAACGGGTTCGCCGGGTCGGCCAGGAGCTTCACCGCCAGTGCCACGCAGACGACGACCAGCAGCGGCTTGATCAGTCTCGCGCCGATACGGATGGCAAGGCTGGCGCCGAGGCGGGCGCCGAAGAACTGGGCAACGCCCATCATCAGGCCGATCTTCCAGTAGACGACGCCGACGGCGGCGAAGACGGCGAAGCCGCCGATGTTGGAGGCGAAGTTGAGCAGCTTGGTGTGCGTCGTCGCTTTCAGCACGCCGTAGCCAGCGAGCGCAACGAAGGCCAGCATGAGGAACGAGCCGGTGCCCGGGCCGAACAGGCCGTCATAGAAGCCGATGGCTGGCACGACCGTGAGTCCGAACAGAAAGGGCGAAAGCCGCTCGGCGCGGTCGACATCGCCCATGTTGGGCTTGACGGCGAAATAGAGTGCAATCGCGATCAGCAGCAGCGGAAGCAGGGCGCGTAACGCGTCGCCGGGCACGATTGTCGCCAGCGAAGCACCGGCCGCGCTCCCGGCGAGTGCCAGGACGGCGGACGGAAGCTGACGGCGGACATCGACATGGCCATTCGCGGCATAGTGGATGGTCGCCGAACCGGAGCCGAACATGCCTTGCAGCTTATTGGTTCCCAGCGTCTCGAGCGGCGAGAAGCCGGCAAGAAGCAGTGCCGGAATGGTGATCAGAGCGCCGCCGCCGGCGATGGAATCGATGAAGCCGGCGGCAAAGGCGGCAAACGCGAGCATGACGACGGTGTGGGTGGCAAGATCGAGCATCGGGGGCTGCAAGGGTTGCGGCGAGGGGGACGGCAGGTTCCATCATGCCCGTCCCATTTGCGCAAGGCCGATTCCGCGCTAACTATCTGCGACGGAATCGCAAAGGGGAGGCCGATGGCAATGGCATTGCTCGACCAGATACGCTCGATCTTCGACGGCGATCCCGGCGTACGTAAGGTCGCGGACGATCCGGTCCTGTCGGCGGAATTGTTGATGCTGTTCCGCATGATCCTGGCCGATGGTTCCGTCTCGGAGAGCGAGATGGTCGCCTTCCGGCGCATCTGCAAGGAGGCGTTCGGCATTCCCGAGACGAGCATCGACAGCGTCATCGAATATCTCAACGACTTCGGCTACGAGACCAATGGTTCGCAGGCGATCGCGCTGTTCCGCGACCTCGACGTCGAGCGGCGCAAGCTGCTCGCCCAACACATGGCCGAGATCGCCAAGGCCGATTCGAAGCTGGCCGAGAACGAGGTCAAGCTCCTGCGCCGCACGCTCGACCTGCTCGACATCAGCCCGGTCGATGTGAAGCCGCAGGAATAGCCGGATTCGATGGCAGACGGCGCGTCTGGCCGCCTATCCCTGTTCCTGCAGCCTCCGCGCGATTGCCTGGTGCAGATCGGGCGCGGCTTTCACCAGCGCCTTGGCCGCGTCGGACTGCGGGTTGTCGAGCACCGCGCCGGTCTTGCCGCGCTCGACGATCCTGCCTTCGTGCATGACCAGCACCTCGTCGGTGATGGCGCGGGCGACGGTCAGGTCATGGGTGATGAACAAGTAGGCGATGCCGAGCTTCTGGTTGAGCTCGGCGAACAGGTTGAGGATCTGGGCGCGGATCGAAACGTCGAGCGCCGAGACCGGCTCGTCGGCCACGACCAGCTTGGGGCGGGTGATGATGGCGCGCGCGATCGACAGGCGCTGGCGCTGGCCGCCCGAGAATTCGTGCGGATATTTGTCCATGTCGCGCGGCCCGAGGCCAACCTCGTGCAGCGCGTGCGCCACGAGCTCGCGCCGCTCGGCGTTGGCCGGTTTTTTGGCCAGCACATGCAGCGGCTCGGCGACCAGTTTCTCGACCTTCTGGCGCGGATCGAAGGAGCCGTAGGGGTCCTGGAATACGACCTGCATGTCGCGCCGCACCGGCTTCAGCTCCGCCTCGCTGCTGCCGGTGATGGTCTCGTCGCAGAAACGGATCGTTCCCGAGGTCGATTTGTCCAGCGCCAGGATCATGCGGGCAAGCGTGGACTTGCCGCAGCCTGAACGTCCGACCAGCGCCACCGACTGGCCAGGTTCTATCGACAGCGAGACGTCGTCGACGGCGCGGAAGGGAGCGGCGCGCCGGAACAGCGAGCTGCGTCGTCCCGGATAGTCGCGGGTCACCCCTTCGACTTGCAGCAGGGGCCTGGCCGAGCCGGCGACGTGGGTTCGGGGGCGGGCCGGCACATGCATGGAAGCCTGCGCCAGCTGACGCGTGTAGGGATGGAGCTGCTCAGACAGCGTGCGTGCCGTGTCGCCGGCTTCCATCACCTCGCCATGGCGCAGGATGGTGATCTTGTCGGCCATCTCGGTCACCACCGCGAGGTCGTGCGAGATCAGCAGCAGGCCCATGCGGTTTTCCGCCACGAGGTCGCGCAACAGATCGAGGATCTGCGCCTGCAGCACCACGTCGAGCGCCGTGGTCGGCTCGTCGGCGATCAGGAGCTTGGGTTTCAGCGCGCAGGCGATTGCAATGACGACGCGCTGGCGCTGGCCGCCGGACAGCTCGTGCGGATAGCGCGACAGCGGGAATTTTGCCTCGGGCAGGCCGACCCGGTCGAGCACCTTGCGCGCCCGCTCCTCGGCTTCGGCGCGGCTTGCCTTGGTATGCCAGCGGATGCCTTCGGCGACCTGCTCGCCGATGGTCTTGACCGGGTTCAGCGCCGTCATCGGCTCCTGGAACACCATGCCGATGT
>NZ_RZOJ01000393.1:0-5625 GCF_003998845.1 Mesorhizobium sp. M4A.F.Ca.ET.022.05.2.1
GTAGTTAACCACGAAGCGCGTGTCCGACACCGCGACATTGGCCGGGATGACATTGCGCTTGCCCTCCAGCGGCTCGGTGGCGACGATGTAGTTGCCGACCGGCATGATGCGACTGTTGACGCGCGGCTCCAGTCCTTGCAGCAACGCGTCGCCGGCCAGCACGACATGTTTCGCCCGCACAGATCCCTTTGCCGTCGAGACCTTGACCGAAGGCTCCCGCTCCAGCCGCACGGCGACCGAATTCTCGTGGATGGTGACGCCGGCCGCGACCGCCGCGCGGGCAAGCCCCAGCGTGTAGTTCAGCGGATGCATATGGCCGCCGAGCGGCTCGTACATGGCGCCGTGATAGGGCGTGTCGACCTTGCCGCGCGCTTCCGCCGCCGACAGGATCTCGACGTCGCGGAAATTCATCACGCTGGCCAGGCACTCGGCCTCATCTTCAAGATCCTTGAGGTCGGAGCTGTTCACCGCGCCGACCAGATGGCCGCCGAGCCTGAGGTCGCAGTCGATGCCATTGCGCTCGATGATGTCGAGCACCAGCCCGCGCGCCTCGAAAGCGAGGTCGAACAGCGCCTTCGCCCGTTCCGGCCCGAAGGCCTTGACCAGGCCCTTGGCGCCCTTGCGCAGGCCTGGGATCATCTGGCCGCCATTGCGGCCCGATGCGCCCCAGCCGATCCTGCCGCCTTCGAGCAGCACAACCTTCAGCCCGCGTTGGGCGGCGTGGAGCGCCGCCGACAGTCCGGTGCAGCCGCCGCCGACGACCACAAGGTCGGCCTCGACATCGTCGATGAGCGCCGGATGATCCGGCGCCGGATGGGCGGTGGCGACATAGTAGGATTTGCCGATACCGAGACCGGAATTGAAACCCGTCGAACTGGAAACCATGGTCACACCTTGAGCAAAAGGTGGTCGCGTTCCCAGGACGTCACCACGCTCTGGAACAGGTCGAGCTCGACGCTCTTGACGCGCAGATAGGTCTGGAAGAAATCCTCGCCGAGCAGCGCCCGCACGGGAGCGCAGGCGGTGAAGCGGTCGAGCGCCTCCTCCATGGTCTTCGGCAGCGTGCTCTTGATCTTGTAGGCATTGCCAGACGCTTCCGCCGAGCGCGCGATCTTCTCCTCCACGCCGAGATAGCCCGCGAGCAGCGAGCCGGCGATCGCCAGATAGGGATTGGCGTCGGCTCCCGGCAGCCGGTTCTCCACCCGCCGCGCGGCGCGGCCGCCGGCCGGCACGCGCAGGCCGCAGGAGCGGTTGTCGTGCGACCATTCGATATTGGCCGGCGCGCTGTGGTTAGGACGAATGCGCCGGTACGAATTCACGTTCGGCGCAAACAGCGGCATGATTTCCGGAACATATCTCTGCAAGCCGCCGATGAAGTGGCCGAACATCGCGGTGTCGGCATCGTCGCCGCCGGCAAACAGCGTGTTGCCAGCCTCGTCGACAATGGACATGTGCAGATGCATCGAGGAGCCGGCCTGCGCCGCGATCGGCTTGGCCATGAAGGTGGCGTGCATGCCGCTCGCCTGAGCCGCCTGCCTGGTCAGGCGCTTGAACAACAGCACCTTGTCGGCCAGCGCCAGCGCATCGCCGTGCAGGAAGTTGATCTCCAATTGCGCCGTGCCCGACTCATGGATCAGCGTATCGAGCGGCAACCCCGCGGCCGCCGCATGCGCGTAGATGCGCTGGATCACCGGCTCGAACTCCTCCAGCGCCGCCATGTCATAAGGATGCTGCACGCTTTCGGCGCGGCCGTTGCGCCCGGCCGGGGCGGTCAGCGGCTGGTCCGGATCGGGATTTGGCGCGGTGAGATAGAATTCGAGCTCCGGCGCCACCACCGCCCGCCAGCCACGCTTGCGATAGAGATCGAGCACCGCCCGCAAGACGTGACGCGGCGAGGCCATCCACGGCCGGTCGTCCAGGTGGAAAGCATCGGCAAACACATAGGCCTTGCCCGGCCCGCCGCCCGGCGCCAGGCAAAGTGTCGAAACGTCAGGCACCATGCGCATGTCCGGATCCTGATAGGCGAAGCCCTCGTCGATCGAGCCGGAATAGCGGCCGTCTATGCTGACCAGGAACGCGCTGCTCGGCAGATAGAGCGCGCGGTCCTCCAGCGCCTTCAGGAACTTCGCCGCCGGCAGCGCCTTGCCGCGCAGCACGCCGTTCATATCGGGCACCAGGCACTCGACTTCGCTGATCGCGTGCGCGGCCAGCCAGCTTTTCGGGTCGTTGGCGCCGCTCGTCGGCGGCAGGGTCGTCAGGTGGTTTTCAGGCATTTGGTCACATCCGTATCAAAGAGAGGATCGCTTCGGCGGCCACATCCGTTCCGGGCTTCAGCGCCATCTGCGCTGCATTGTCCTTCAGGCGGGCGCGCATCGCATCGTCGGCCAACAGGCCGAGGATCGCTCGCTCCAGTACTCCTTCGGTCCAGCCATCACGGCCGATATGGTTGCCGACGCCGGTCTCCTCGGCGCGCCGCGCATTGTCGTGTCCGTCCCAGCAATAGGGCATGATCAGCGACGGCACGCCGAAGCGCAGCGCCTCGCAAAAACTATTGTTGCCGCCGTGATGGATGAAGAGATCCGATTTCGCCACCACCGAGGGCTGCGGGAACCAGGCGCCGAGATAGACATTGTCCGGCACCGCGCGATAGGCGTCGCGCAGGCCGCCGACATTGACGATGAAGCGGGCGGGCAGCCTGTCGAACACCGCCAGCATGCGCTGGATCAGCCCGACATCCATGGCACCAAGGCTGCCGAAGCTGAGATAGACCAGTGGCCCGCTGTTGCGCGGAAAGACCGGCACCTCGAACGGCCCCTCGGAGCGGACGCAGCCCTCAAGATAGGTGAAGCGCACGGGGTCGAGCGGCGCCGCGCGTTCGCGGCGCACGATGGCCGGTGTCAGCAGCAGGTTGAGATCGGGCGAAGTCTCCAGGAACAGGCCCTTCGGCAGCGGCGCGAGACCTGCATTGGCGCGCAGCCGGTTGAACCGCTCATGCGCCGGGGCGACCGCCGCGAGGTAGCGCGCCTCGAAGGCGGCGCGCCCAGGGTCGTCGGCGGCAAGGCCGGAAAGATAGGGCGGCACCTTGGCGTCGGGCAATTCCGTCTCGGCGCATGAGACGACGCGCACCCACGGGCAGCCGGCGCCGGCGATCGCCGGAAACATGATGACATTGTCGAGGACGACGGCGTCGGGCTTCAGCCGCGCCAGCAATTGCCTGAGCGGCGCCTCGGCGTGGGCCGCCGTGTCGACGATTGCCTGCCATGTCGGCGCGACATAGGTTTCGAGCTGGTCGAGCGGGCTCAGCCGGAAATGCGGCAGGTGGCGGCGCACGAAGGCCTGCCAGTAGCTCTGCCGCTCGCTGTCGCTCAGCGGATCGTCGGTCGGCAGCTGGTATTCCTGAAAGCCGTAATCGGCGAAGACGCCGGAAAAGCCGGCATGGCAGATGAAGACCGGCCGGGCGCCCCTGGCTCGCAAGGCCTGCGCGATGCCGACGCAATTGAGCGCCGCGCCGAAGCTCGCTTCGGGAAACAGCGCGATGGTCGGGCTGGCTTTGCGCGTCACGATGTCCTCGGTCAATCCGGCCGGCTGATCATGCCGAACAGCGCCGGCGCGCCGCGGCTCGCCGCCCGCGGCCGCTGGCTGCGCGACAGCCTCAGATGCACACGCAGCAGATCAGCGGCAACCTCATACTGCCGGCTTTCCAGATGGTCGAGTATGGTGAGGTGCTCGCGCAGCGACTGCTTGAGCCGGAACACGTTGACGCCCGCATAGATGCCAGGCAGCCGGCGCAACCGGAGATGATCGGACAGCGCGTCGGTGACGAACCGGTTGGCCGAGCCGTCGGCGATCATGCCGTGGAACTCGATGTCCAGCCGTTGGAATTCCCTGGTGTCGAAGGCCGCATCGGGCTGCGCCATCAGCGCCTCCATGCCCTGGCGCAGCGCCGCCGCCCGCGCGCCGTCGAGGCTGAAGCCCGGCGTCAATATGGCGGCGGGCTCCAGCAACAGCCGGAAGTCGTAGCTCTCGCCCTGCGCCTCGGGATCGTCGGGCGCCCGGCGAAACAGCCAGGATTGGCCCGGCGCGCGGTCGACGAGATTCTCTTCCGTCAGTCTCTGAAGCGCTTTTAGTACCGTCTTGCGTTCAGCATCGTAGCGCCGCATCAGCCCGCTGACGGTCACCGTCTGGTCCAGCCGCCGCGCCGAGCGGTCGCGCAGGATCGCCTCGGCCAGTTCGTCTTCCTCCGTATTCGGCAATTCGGCGGCGACAGCCCCTTGCGCCGCGAGGTCGATGGCAAGGCGGTAGCCTGTGGCGGCTTCCCAGCGCACCACGCCCTGTTCGGTGAGCAGGCGCAGCGCCGCCCGCACCGGAGTCCGCGAAACGCTGCAGAGCGAGGCGATCTGTTGCTCGGGAAGGTGCGCGCCGGGCGCGAAGCCGCGCTGCCTGGCAACGTCCAGGATGCGCTGCGCAAGATCGAGATGGTTGGTGCGAGGTCGCCTGGCTGCCGCTTGCATGACTTGTTCTCGTGGATCGGTGCGACCCCGGTTTGGCCGATCGTCCCCGCCGAGGCAATCGGCCAGATTCCGGAGCCGCCCGCCAAATTATGGATTGACGTACTTTTTTCTGCAATAGTACTGTCACTGCAATCGGCAACAAAAGACCGGGGAACAGGATCGAGCCCGTGGCGGGAACCGCGAATGCCGGTCTGCCAATGAATTTGACCATCAACCGTAATGGGAGACTGCCATGACCACCGCCCTGCAGCACCGTTCGTTCAGAACGTCTTCAATCGCGCTCGGCTTCGCTCTGGCGCTTTCGGCGCCGGCGGCCGCCGCCGACCTCGTCATCTCCAACTGGGACGGCTATATGGCGCCCGACGCCATGGCCGCCTTCAAGACCGCGACCGGTGTTGCCGGCGAGGTCGTGGTCCACGCCACCAATGAGGAGATCATGGGCAAGCTCGTCGCCTCCGGCGGCAAGGGCTATGACGTGGTCTTCGTCTCCTCGCCCTTCGCCGAGGTGCTGAACAAGCTCGGCCTGACCGAGCCGATCGACCATGCCCAGGTCCCCAACCTCGCCAATCTCTATCCGGAAGCGACCAAGCTGCCGCACGATGTCGGCAACGCCTTCTCGGTGCCCTACACCTGGGGCACGACCGGCCTCTGCTATCGTTCGGACCTGATCAAGACGGCGCCGACAAGCTGGAGCGACCTGCTCGCGCCTTCCGACGATCTCAAGGGCAAGACCACCATGCTGGCCACCGACCGCTGGCTGCTGGCCGCGGGCCAGCTCGACAAGGGTTTCTCCGTCAACGAGACCGACCCGGCCAAGATGGCCGAGGTCAAGGACCTGCTGATCTCGGCCAAGAAGACCCTCCTCGCCTATGACGACACCACCTTCTATTCGAAGCTGGTGTCCGGCGAGGCGCTGCTGGTGCAGGCCTGGGACGGCTGGTGCAACTACGGCATCGCCGAGAAGCCCGAGATCAAATACGTCATTCCGAAGGAAGGCTCGGACCTCTGGGTCGACACGATGGTGGTGATGAAGGCTTCCGAGCACAAGGACGCCGCCTTCAAGTTCATCAACTTCATGCTCGACGCCAAGAACCACGCCTGGGCGGCGCAGAAC
>NZ_RZOJ01000394.1:0-5612 GCF_003998845.1 Mesorhizobium sp. M4A.F.Ca.ET.022.05.2.1
ATCCTAGACGCTTGGAAGATGGTGGCCCACGCCCAACGCGATGAGGAGTGCCGCGCCAATTCGTTGCACGACCATCGCGGTCATGGCTTTCGCTGCATGGAAGTAGCCGACGCGATGGATTCTTGGCCAGCTCAGTTTCAGCTGTTAATAGCCGCCGCAAGATGCTCCACCGTTCTGAGGTAGTGCTCTCTCAGCAGAGCAGAGGCCTTCGCCGCGTCCCTGTCGAGCGTCGCTTGCGCGAGTGCGCTGTGCTCGGCCTGGACATCGCGGCCAACCGGCAGCGCGGACGCAAGCAGAACCGGAATGCGATAGCGCTCGGTCGCTGCATAGAGCCGTTCGAAGAATTCCAGCGTCCAGGGCGAATTGCAACCGGCCAGCAAGGCGCGGTGGAACGCGTGGTGCCGCTTTTCGAGGGTCCAGATATCGGCTTCGGGGCCCGTTCGCGCCGCCTGCACATTCAAGGCGTAGAGCGAGGACACGATGCCCGACGCCCAGGCGTCGTCGCCGTTCTTGATTGATGCCTTGAGCGCTTCCGTCTCGATGACGATGCGCAGTGACGTGGCGTCGTGCAGCTCGTCGAGCGACAACGGCGCTACACGGAAGCCGCGCAGCGATTCGGCCGTCACCAGGCATTCGGCCTGGAGGCGGTTCAGTGCCTCGCGCAGAGGCGAGAAGCCCATGCCGTAGCGCTCGCCCAGGTCGGCAAGTCGCAACGGTCGGCCAGGCGGAAGTTCGCCGCGTATGATGTCGTGGCGCAGGGCATCGTAGGCTTTTTCGGCAAGTGTCATTCAGGTTTCCTCGCCCGTACAGCCTTACCTTATAGAGGAACGCGTCGGCAATTTCATTTATTTTCGAAAATTTCTATTGCAATCGAAAATCCTAGACGTCATGCTAGACTAACGGGCTACAAGCAGGAGGATCCCATGGCACAGGAGCGCGAAAACCATCGCGAGGATGTCGTCGGCCGGGCGAACGTCGAGGACACGCCGGAATTGCTTGCCTATTACGACGAGCTGGCGCACCACAAGGCAGGCGCGCTGTGGACCGTCGCCAACAAGATCGAGCCCTGGGAGCCGAAGTCGCAGTCGGTGCCGGTGGTCTGGCGCTATCGCGACCTGCGCGCGCATGTCCTTCGCTCGGTCGAACTTGTCACACCGGAAAAGGCCGGACGGCGGGTGGTCTATCTGAACAATCCGGGGCGCACCGACGTGGCCGCCGCGGTCGGCTGGATCTATGGTGGGCTGCAGGTGATGAATCCTGGCGAGGTCGCGTCGGCCCACCGCCACTCGGCCTCGGCAATCCGCTTCATCATGGAGGGTTCGGGCGCCTATACGGTGGTGGACGGACACAAAATGACGCTCGGCGCGAACGACTTCGTGCTGACGCCCAACGGCACTTGGCACGAGCACGGCGTGGAGGCGACCGGCTCACCCTGCATCTGGCAGGACGGCCTGGACATCCCTTTCGTCAACGCCATGGAAGCCAATTTCTATGAGGTCCATCCAGATCTCAGCCAGGCGGTCGGTTACGCGGTCGACGACATGACCAAGACCTGGGGAAATGCAGGTCTCAGGCCGATGGGCGAGAACTGGGCCAAGGGCTACAGCCCAATGTTCAAATACGAATGGGCGCCGACCTACGAAGCGCTGACGAGATACGCGGGTTGCACCGATGGCTCGCCCTTCGACGGCGTGCTGATGGAGTATGTGAACCCGGTGACGAACGGCCCGGTCATGCAGACGCTCGGCGCATCGATGCAGATGCTGCGTCCCGGCGAGCACACAAAGGCGCACCGGCACACGGGCAGCGGCCTCTACCATGTGGCGAAGGGCAACGGTCATTCGATCATCAACGGCCGCCGCTACGATTGGCAGGAGCACGACATCTTCTGCGTGCCTTCCTGGGCCTGGCACGAGCATGCCAACGGCTCGGATCGCGAGGCCGCCTGCCTGTTCTGCCTGTCCGACCTGCCGGTGATGCGGGCGCTCGGGCTCTACCGCGAGCAGGCATTCGGCGACAATGGCGGCCTGCAGCCGCTCCTTTGAAGGAAAGATCATGAAACTTGTGACCTATCGCGCCTCGGTCGAAGCGGCGGCAAGGCTCGGCGTCCTCGTCGACAATTTGGTGGTGGATGTGGGGGCGCTCGCCACGGCGCAAGGCACGATCCTGCCCGACACCATGCTCGGCCTGATCGATGCCGGGCGCGGCGGACTGGAGACGCTTCGCGACTGCCTCGGCAGGGCAGCGGGGCGCTTCCCGGCCGGAACCGCCACCGCGGTGGACAATGTAAGGCTGCTGGCGCCCATTCCCCGACCGCGCAAGAACATCTTCGGCATCGGCCTGAACTATATCGAGCATGTCGCGGAGAGCGCGAAGTCGCTCGACACGTCAAAAGACCTGCCGAAGCAGCCGGTCGTCTTCTCGAAGCCGCCGACCACGGTGATCGGGCCTGGCGACGGCATCGAGCACAACAAGAAGATGACGCAGCAGCTCGATTGGGAGGTGGAACTTGCCGTCATCATCGGCACCACCGCCCGCCGCGTGCGCAAGGAGGACGCGCTAAGCCACGTCTTCGGCTATTCGGTGATGATCGACGTTTCGGCGCGCGACAACCGGCGCGCCGGTCAATGGATCTTCTCCAAGGGTCAGGACACGTACGCGCCGTTCGGGCCGTGCATCGTGACGGCCGACGAGATCCCGGACCCGCAGGTGCTCGACCTGTGGCTGACGCTCAACGGGGTCGAGAAACAGCGGTCCAACACCCGCCACATGCTGTTCAAGGTCGATCACCTGATCGCCGACATCTCGTCGGCGATCACGCTGGAGCCCGGCGACATCATCGCCAGCGGCACGCCGGAAGGTGTCGGCGCCGGGCGTGATCCACAGGAATGGATGTGGCCAGGCGACGTGGTCGTGGCCTCGGTCGAAGGGATCGGCACGCTGCGACACCCCGTGGTGGACGCGACGCCCGAGTAGACACGTGCCCACGCCGTTCAAGACAGCCGTCGTGCGGTTGGTCCCGGATCTGAGCGATCAGAAGGCCTCTGGCGTCCAAGACAGCCCGCCTGGTGGCTCGATGAGAGCAGGAGAGTTGCCATGCTGAAGCTACCAAAGTTCGTTGCCGCGGCGGTGCAAGCCGCACCCGTTTTTCTCGATACGCCGGCGACGATCGAGAAGGCCGTCTCCCTGATCCGCGAGGCAAGGGCCAACGGCGCGGATCTCATCGCCTTCCCGGAGGTGTTCATCCCGGCCTATCCGTACTGGAGCTGGATCACCGATCCGGTGACCGGCGGAGCCTGGTTCGACAAACTGGCGCGCGCCGCCATTACCGAGCCCGGTCCGGAAGTCGAAATCCTGCGCAGTGCGGCACGCGAAGCCGGCATCCACGTCGTGATCGGCATCAACGAGCGCAGCACGAGTTCGATTGGAACTCTCTACAACACCCTTTTGACCATCGGCCCGGATGGAACGCTGCTTGGCAAGCACCGCAAATTGATGCCGACCTGGGCCGAAAAGTTGACCTGGGCGCCCGGCGATGGAGCCGGCCTGAAAGTCCACGACACTGCAATCGGGCCACTCGGCGCGCTTGCTTGCGGCGAGAACACGAACACCCTTGCGCGCTTCACCCTTCTCGCCCAAGGCGAACTGGTTCACGTCGCCAGCTACATTTCGCTGCCCGTTGCGCCGCCCGACTACGACATGGCGGAGGCCATAAAGCTGCGCGCCATGGCCCACTCGTTCGAAGGCAAGGTGTTTACGATCGTTTCCTGTTCGACCGTCTCGGAAGAAATCATAGCCGCAATGGAAGGTGTCGTTCCGGATGCAAGGGCGCGCCTGCAGCGCAAGTCCAGCGCCTTCTCTGGGGTGATCGGCCCGGACGGACGCGTGGTTGGCGAGCCGCTGATCGACGAAGAAGGAATCGTTTACGCCGAGATTGATCTCGGACGCTGCATCCAGCCGAAGCAGATGCATGACATAGTCGGCCACTACAACCGGTTCGACGTTTTCGACCTGCGGGTAAGCCGCCGCAGGCTGGAACCGATTTCCCTGACCGAAAGGGTGCAGACCTTCGACAGCGACGACGCCGGCTTGATCGAAACGGCACAGCCAGGTGCCCATTCGGCATAAGCCGAAGCCTACCAGTTACAGCAGTCAGACGGAGCGGATCCAGCATGGCAAGCACTTTTCGCATCGGGCAGATCGTGCCTTCTCCAACACCACAATGGAGACGGAAATCCCGGCGATTTTCCGCACGAGGGAAATATTCCTGCCTGAACGTTTCACTTTCCATTCCAGCCGGATGCGGATGAAGAAGGTGGTCAAGGAAGAGCTCGAGGCCATGGATCGTGACAGCGACCGCTGCGCGATCGAGCTTTCCGACGCGCGCGTCGACGTCCTCGGCTATGCCTGTCTGGTCGCGATCATGAGCATGGGCAAGGGTTATCACCGCACCTCGGAAGCGCGGCTGCATATGCGCACAGCGGAGAACGGCGCTCCTGCTCCAGTTGTCACGAGTGCAGGTGCGCTCGTCGACGGCCTCAAGGTGCTCGGGGCGAAGAAGATCTCGGTGATATGCCCTTACATGAAGCCGCTTACCCAGCTGGTGGTCGACTACATTGAGCATGAGGGAATAGCGGTGAAGGACTTCGTCGCCCTCGAAATTCCCGACAACCTCGAAGTCGGCAGGCACGATCCGAACAACCTGCTCGATATCTACAAGAGGGTCGACACAACCGGGATCGACGCGTTTGTTGCGTCCGCCTGCGTGCAGATGCCTTCCTTACCGGTGATCGACGAACTCCAGAAGGCGCTGGGCCTTCCCGTTGTCAGTGCCTCTGTCTGTACCAGCTATCAGATGATGTCACGGCTTGGACTGCTCGCCGCGTCACCCGGCGCCGGGGAACTGCTCTCCGGCAGGTATTGAGAGCGCAGGTTCAGTCTAGGCCCCTGGATCTAAGATAGACCCCGGTTACCAGTCGGCAATGCAGTCCGGATTTCCGCGATGCCCGTCCCACCGCCTGACCGCGTTGGTTAGCCCGGATTCCTGTGACACGTCATTATTCTCGAAAAAAGAAGAATCTTCGAAAATTTCATTGACAGGCTTATGCGAACGTGAAAACTTAACTGACAAGTAAAGAAATCCGAAACAAGCCGGATCGTCAATGGGAGTTTAACGATGCTGCAAGAGCGCATCGAAGGACGGTGGCTGGACTGCTTCCGCCGCGTCTTCGTGCTAAATGCTATCGGCAAAGGGACAAGGGTGGCGATCCTGTCTGAGACGCAGTCGCGTCCGGTGCTGGTCCACCTGTCGGAACTCGCCCTGCACGATCTCGGTGCCGAATTCTGCATGATCCAGATGCCGACGCCGCGCCAAACGGCGCCGGTGCCGGTGAAGTCCACCGGCACGTCCTGGGCGATCCAGGGCAACCGCGCCGTGATCGAGGCGCTGAAGCTCTGCGAGGTGATCGTCGACTGCACGGTCGAGGGGCTGATCCATGCCCCGGAATGGCCCGAGATCGAGGCGGCAGGACGAACCCGCCTCCTGGTCGTCACGAACGAACATCCTGAAATTCTCGAGCGCACCGAGCCGACGGCCGAACTCGGCCCGAAGG
>NZ_RZOJ01000395.1:0-5595 GCF_003998845.1 Mesorhizobium sp. M4A.F.Ca.ET.022.05.2.1
CTTCTGGGTCACCTTCGTCGGCGTCAACCTGATCTTCTTCCCGCAGCATTTCCTCGGCCTGTCGGGCATGCCGCGCCGCTACATCGACTATCCGGATGCCTTCGCCGGCTGGAACATGGTGTCGTCCTACGGTTCCTACATTTCGGCCGTCGGCGTCGTGATCTTCCTTTATGGCGTGTTCGAGGCGTTCCAGAAGAAGCGGGTGGCCGGCGCCAATCCGTGGGGCGAGGGTGCGACCACGCTCGAATGGCAGCTGCCGTCGCCGCCGCCGTTCCACCAGTGGGAACAGTTGCCGAAGATCAAGTAGGCGGCGGTTCCGCGCGAATACGAGACCGCCGGCTCGTCCGGCGGTTTTGGCCAACGGAATGATGGACTTTAAGTACGCATGGCCCTTGTCGACGAGAGATTGATTGACGAAGCGGGCTTTCGCATGTCGGAAGCGACGGCGGGCGATTTCTTCGCTCTCCTGAAGCCGCGCGTCATGTCGTTGGTGGTGTTCACCGCCTTTGTCGGCCTGGTCGCGGCGCCCGTCACCATCAATCCGCTGCTGGCGGTGATCGCCATCCTGTCGATCGCTATCGGCGCTGGCGCTTCCGGCGCGCTCAACATGTGGTACGACGCCGACATCGATCGGGTGATGACCAGGACCAAAGACCGTCCGGTTCCGGCCGGCCGCGTCACGCCTGGCGAAGCGCTGAGTTTCGGCCTGGTGCTGTCGGTGCTGTCGGTGATGACGCTGGGCGTGCTGGTCAACTGGCTGTCGGCCGCGCTTCTGGCCTTCACGATTGTCTTCTACGCCGTCATCTACACCATGTGGCTGAAGCGCTGGACGCCTCAGAACATCGTCATCGGCGGCGCCGCCGGGGCCATCCCGCCCGTCATCGGCTGGGCGGCAGTGACCGGCAATATCAGCCTGGAAAGCCTGATCCTGTTCCTGATCATCTTCCTGTGGACACCGCCGCATTTCTGGGCGCTCGCGCTCTTCAAGTCCGAGGACTATCAGCGCGCCGGCATCCCGATGATGCCGAATGTCGCCGGACAGGCATCCACCAGGCGCCAGATCTTCGCCTATTCGCTCATCCTGGCGCCCGTCGGAGTGCTGCCCTGGGCGCTCGGTTTCACCACGGTCGCCTATGGGGCCGTCGCCGCCGTGCTTGGCGCTGGCTTCGTCTGGTATGCCTGGAAGGTGCTTGGCATGGCCGCCGACGATCGCGCCATGAAGCCGGCCAAGGCTTTGTTCGCCTATTCGTTGCTCTACCTCTTCGCCATCTTCGCCGCCTACCTCGCCGACTGCGTGGTCGGGCGCGCGCTCGCCATGGGGGGGATTTGATCGTGGCCGACAAGAACCTTGAGCTCGTCACGCTGACCGAACGCCAGCAGAAGGCACGGCGCAGCCGCTCGGTCGCCATCGGCGTTGCGCTGGCGGTGCTCGTCGTCATCTTCTATATCGCCACCATTGTGAAGTTCGGCCACAACCTCTCGGGGACGATGTGACGATGGCGCGCGAAACAATCACCGACCCCACCAAGAAGAACACCAACCGCGTCGTCGCCGGCGTCTGCATCGCCTTCTTTGCCGGCATGATCGGCATGGCCTATGCCGCAGTGCCGCTCTACACCATGTTCTGCCAGGCCACCGGCTATGGCGGCACTGTCAAGCGCGCCACTCAGCAATATGCCGACCGCGTGCTCGACCGCGACATCACCGTCCGCTTCGATGCCAACACCGCTGGCGTTCCGTGGGAGTTCCAGCCGGTCGCCCGCTCGGTCACCATCAAGATCGGCGAGACGGTGGAGGCACATTACAGCGCCACCAACAAGTTCGACCGTCCCTTTACCGGCCGCGCCACTTTCAACGTGCAGCCGGAACTGGCCGGTCCCTACTTCAACAAGGTGGAGTGCTTCTGCTTCACCGACACGACGCTGAAGCCCGGTGAATCGCTGGACATGCCGGTCGTGTTCTATGTAGATCCCGATATCGTCGACGTGCCGGAACTGAAGGACTTGAAGACCATCACCCTGTCCTACACCATGTTCCCGGTCGACAAGAACAAGCCCGTCGCATCGTCGGCGCCGGCCCAAAGCACCAACAAAGTTCCGAATACCGAAGCAAGCCTCGGGGGTTGATATGGCAGACGCACACGCAAAACCACAGCACGACTACCATCTCGTCGACCCCAGCCCGTGGCCGTTCCTTGGCTCCGTCGGCGCGCTGGTGACCGCCATCGGCGGCGTCTGCCTGATGCAGTACCTGAAGGCCGGCAGCTTCCCGATCTTCGGCCATAACATCGCCAATCCCTGGCTATTCTTCATCGGCCTCCTGATCGTGATCTACACCATGTTCGCCTGGTGGTCGGACACCATCAAGGAAGCGCATGAGGGCCATCACACCCGCGTCGTGTCGCTGCATCTGCGCTACGGCATGATCATGTTCATCGCCTCCGAGGTGATGTTCTTCGTCGCCTGGTTCTGGGCTTTCTTCGATGCCAGCCTGTTTCCGGGCGAGACGCAGCAATATGCCCGCACCGCCTTCACCGGCGGCGTCTGGCCGCCGAAGGGCATGGAGGTCCTCGACCCGTTCCACCTGCCGCTCTACAACACCATCATTCTGCTGCTGTCCGGCACAACGGTGACCTGGGCGCACCATTCGCTCATCCATGGCGACCGCAAGGGGCTGATCAACGGCCTGGTGCTGACCGTCGGGCTCGGCATGCTGTTCACCATGGTGCAGGCCTACGAGTACATGCACGCGCCGTTCGGCTTCAAAGATTCCATCTACGGCGCCACGTTCTTCATGGCCACCGGCTTCCATGGCTTCCATGTCATCATCGGCACCATCTTCCTGCTGGTCTGCCTGATACGCGCCATCAAGGGCGATTTCACCCCGAAACAACATTTCGGCTTCGAGGCGGCAGCTTGGTACTGGCACTTCGTCGACGTGGTCTGGCTGTTCCTGTTCAGCGCGGTCTATGTCTGGGCCTCGAACGGCGCGATGATCGAAGCCCACTGATTGCAGTCCGAGGAAATGTGACGAGGCGGCTGCGGCGACGTGGCCGCCTTCTTCTTTTCGGCGCAATGGCCGGCCATCGGTAGCCGATGTTGGCGAGAATTCCTTGTGCAGTCTGCGCATGCATGGTCTGGGCTTTCCCTGCGCTTGCAGGCCAGCAGGTCTATCTGGTCCGGGTTGAAAAGGCGGAGCGGCGACTTGAGCTGATCGGCGAAGGCGGCAAGATCCTTCGCAGTTTCAGCATCGCGCTGGGCAGTGAGCCGTTTGGCCACAAACACCAGGAGGGCGACGAGCGAACACCGGAGGGGCGCTACGTTCTCGACTGGCGTAACGCAAACAGCGCGGCCTACAAATCGATCCACATCTCGTATCCGAACGCCGACGATCTCGCGGCGGCACAGGCTCGCGGCGTGGACGCCGGCGGGATGATCATGATCCACGGCCAGCCAAATGGTTTTGGCTGGCTGGGGTGGCTGCTTCAATTGGTCGACTGGACCGATGGCTGCATTGCGGTTACGGACTCTGACATGGATGAAATCTGGACGATGGTGGCTGCTGGCACACCTATCGAGATCAAGCAATGAGTGACGACAAGGCGATCTGGCCACCCATCGAACCGATCTCGGCTGGCCTGCACGGCCGCTGCCCGCGCTGCGGCGAGGGCAAGCTGTTTTCCGGCTTCCTCAGCGTCGGCAAGCGCTGCGTCAATTGCGGCCTCGACTACTCCTTTGCCGATGCCGGCGACGGCCCCGCCGTGTTCGTCATCCTGATCATCGGCTTCATCATCGTTGGCCTGGCGTTGTGGATGGAGGTGACGCTCGGGCCGCCGCTCTGGGTCCACCTGCTGCTATGGATACCGCTGGCGCTGGTGCTGTGCTTGACGGCGCTCAGGCTGATCAAGGGCGTGCTCTTGACGCTGCAATACCGCAACAAGGCCGCCGAAGGCAGGCTGGACCACGGCGAATGAGCGAGGCATCCGCTCTGACGGCAGGCAGGTCCCGGCCCAGGCGGGCATTGCTGCTGATCCTTGCGCTGGCTCTGTTCGTCATCCTGGTCGGGCTCGGCACCTGGCAGGTCCAGCGCCTGCACTGGAAGGAGGGCCTGCTCCAGACCATCGACCAGCGCACGCATTCGGCGCCGCGCCCGCTGGCCGAGCTCGAAAAGCAGTTCGCCGCGACGGCTGACGTCGACTACACGCCCGTGACGGTGACCGGCACCTTCCTGCACCACGGCGAACGGCATTTCTTCGCCACCTGGGAGGGCGCTTCCGGCTTCGACGTCTTCACGCCGTTGCAGCTCGACGATGGTCGTTTCGTGCTCATCAACCGCGGCTTCGTTCCCTACGACCTGAAGGATGCGGCCAAGCGGCCGCAAGGCGAGGTCGCCGGCAAGGTGACTGTAACCGGGCTCGCCCGCAACCCGCTGGCGGCGAAGCCCTCGATGATGCTGCCCGACAATGATCTCGCCAAGAACATCTTCTACTGGAAGGACCGCGGCGCCATGGCGTCGAGCGCCGGCCTGCCCGCCGGCGCCGGCCTGGTGCCGTTCTTCATCGACGCCGACAAGACGCCGAACCCCGGCGGCCTGCCGGTCGGCGGCGTCACCGTTATCGATCTGCCGAACAGCCATCTGCAATATGCCGTCACCTGGTACGGCCTTGCCGCCGCCCTTGCCGGCGTCCTGCTTTTCAGGCTCCGTCGCCCGGCGAAAGCAGGGTGATTGCTGTCGTCGCCCTTGACAGGGCAGGGGCGCGCACCTCATTTCGCGCCTTAAGTTCCGAGCTCCGATCAACCGGTCCGCAATCATGCTTCAGACAAAGCCACCGCTGACGATCAGGCTCTGCCAGCCGCGCGGCTTCTGCGCCGGCGTCGACCGTGCCATCCAGATCGTCGTGCTGGCACTGAAAAAATACGGCGCGCCTGTCTACGTCCGCCACGAGATCGTGCACAACCGCTATGTCGTCGAGGGGCTGCAGAGCCTGGGCGCCGTGTTCATCGAGGAGTTGTCCGAGATCCCTCCCGAGCATCGGAAGTCGCCGGTCGTCTTTTCGGCGCATGGCGTGCCGAAATCGGTGCCGGCGGATGCCCAGGCGCGCAACCTGTTCTACCTCGATGCCACCTGTCCGCTGGTGTCCAAGGTGCATAAGCAGGCGATGCGCCACCAGCGCCTCGGCCGCCATGTGCTCCTGATTGGCCATGCCGGCCACCCCGAGGTGATCGGTACCATGGGCCAGCTGGCGGACGGCGCCGTCACTCTGATCGAGACCGAGGCCGACGCCGCCGTTTTCGAGCCCGCCGACCCGGCGGCACTCGGCTTCGTCACCCAGACCACGCTGTCGGTCGAGGACACCGCTGGCATCATCCGCGCGCTCACGGAGCGCTTTCCTGAGTTGCACGCGCCGGCCGCCGAATCGATCTGCTATGCCACTACCAACCGCCAGGAAGCGGTGAAGGAGACCGCCGCCGGCGCCGATCTCTATCTGATCGTCGGCGCCCCAAACTCCTCCAATTCGCGGCGTCTCGTCGAAGTCGCCGAACGCGCCGGCGCCACGATGTCGCTTCTCGTGCAGCGCGCCGCCGAGATTCCGTG
>NZ_RZOJ01000396.1:0-5587 GCF_003998845.1 Mesorhizobium sp. M4A.F.Ca.ET.022.05.2.1
CTCCTGGCTGGAGCTGCCGGTGCTCGACCGCTGGGGCCACGTCCGTCACGACGGCGGGGTGGCCGACCATCCGGGCCTCTACCTGATGGGAATGCAGTTCCTGCGCCGCCGCAAGTCCGCGCTGATCGACGGCGCCGGCGATGACGCGCGTGATCTCAGCGACCATCTGGCGGCGTATCTCAGGTAAGGTTCGATCTGCTAGCCGACGCGGGCCCATAGCAGCAGTTGTGCAAGAGATCATCGATTCAGGGCAGCGGGATCGGCTTGTCACTGAGTGTGCGCAAGTAGGCGATCAGGTTGACCCGTTCGGTCTCGTCCGGGACGCCAGGCGTCTCCATCTTAACGCCCGGCGTGGTAAGCATAGGCCCGAAGAGATATCTGTTCAGGTCCTCGTACGTCCATAGCCCCTCCCAGCCCAGCAAGGTATCGGAGTAACGCATGTCTGCCACGGATGCCTTGTCGCGGCCGACGACGCTCCATAAGTTGGGTCCTATCTTGTTCCCTCCCTGCGGTTCGGCAGTGTGGCAACTGACACACACGCGGGCGAAGTAGGTTCGACCTTTCTCGACATCGGCAGAAGCCAATTTCATTGAGATCGGAGCCGGTGTTGGCAAGACAACCCCGTGCGACAAAAGATAGGCGGCAATTTCGGCTTGCCCCCGGCTCTTTGCGATATGGAGCGGCGTCTTGCCGCCCGTTGTCTTCGCATTCACGTCTGCGCCGGCCTCGACCAGCGCCCTCACACAATCGAGACAATCGAGAGTGACGGCGACGTGGAGGGCGGATTCGCTGTCACGGTTGGAATTTGGATCTGCATTCCGCTCCAGCAACAGATTTAACAGATCGATCTTGTCTTTCCCCACGGCCGCCATCAGCGGAGGGCCCCAAGCCGTCTGGGCGTTGACGTCCGCACCACGTTCTATGAGCAATTTTGCCGCATCGATGTGGCCCAGCATCACCGCAAGATAGAGCGGCGTGGCAGTGCCATCGCTCTCATCTATTCCGGCACCTGCATCGAGTGCCGCCGTGATCGCCGCGACATCGCCCTCCATGGCGGCGTCGTGGATGGCGGCGGCATGCGATACAATCGGAATGTGTGCAAGCACTAACAGAATGAAAAGCAAGAACCCGCGCATTAGCATCTCCCAAGGCAAGCCTGAGGATCCGGCACGATTTCGAGATTGCAAAGTCTATCTCAAAATCCCCGATCGCGACAATGGCTTCGGGTGTATGAGCCCACGGCCTAGCAGAACCAACGCCCAACACCAAAGGGACCAGGTTGGTCACCGCCGACACGCCGAATTACGTGACCTGCGATCATATCCCCAAATGCAGCTTCGGCTTCCAGAAGGGGCGGAACAATTCGATCTTGGGACAGCGGTTCATCACCACTTTCAAGCCCGCCTCCTCCGCCAGCCGGGCGGCAGCATCATCCCTCACCCCGATCTGGCCCCACAGCACCTTGGCATTGATGGCGATGGCCTCCTGCGCGACCTCCAGCAGATCTTCGGAGCGGCGGAAAACCTCGACCATGTCGACGGGCCGGTCGATGGCCGCCAGCGAGGGATACACTTTAAGCCCTCGAATTTCCTCCACGCCGGAACTGGGATTGACCGGGATCATGTCGTAGCCGGTTTCGTGCAGCACCCTCAGGACACCATAGGAAAACTTGGTTTTGTCGGGGCTGGCGCCCACCATCGCGATGGTTTTGACCGATTTCAGGATCTCCTGCAGATAAGCCTCCGGATAGGGCTCATCATGGTTCATATGGGTCATTTCTTGTCGTCCAGCGGGGTCGCAATATCGGCTTTCAATTCATGCGCGGCCAGGGGGTCGAGGAACGGGTTGCGATAGAGCCTGTCGTGGCTTTCGACGCCGACCTCCAGCGTGCAGTCGCTCAGCGGGCGGGCAACGCAGAGGATGATGTAGCCATTGGCGATCTGGCGGTTGTTCAGCGCCACCTGCGCCTTCTGATCGACCTTGCCGCTGATCATCTTGGCCGCGCAGCTTATGCAGCCGCCATATTTGCAGCCATAGGGCAGGTCCACGCCCTGCTCGCGCAGGCTCTGCAAGAGCGGCTTGCGGCGATCGACCTCAAAGGCCGCGCCGCCCTGGTTGGCGAGCGTGATGGTGAAGCTGGTCATACCCAGATGTCGCTCGTGCAATCACCGCCGGGATAACGGGTTTCGTGACAGCGGCTTGGTCCATTCGGTTCCTTGCCGAAATTGACGACAAAGCGCGGATCGATTGCCATGCCGCCGTTTTCGGTATCGCAATTGACCATCAGCATGCAGCCGCCATTGGTGCGGATTTCCGGATAGAACTGGTTGTCCCAGGTCGAGAACAGTGAGGTCGTCACATAGAGCCGCTTGCCATCGAGGCTGAGCTGTATCATCTGCGGCCCGCCGGTGACTTTGACGCCATTGACCTCGGGAGCGCGGCCGAGCAGTCCGCCCATCCACACCTGCCCGGTCAGCCTGGCGTTGTGCGGGTCGGAGATGTCGTACTGGCGGATGTCGCCATGCAGCCAGTTGCACAGATAGAGGTACCTGTCGTCCATGCTGAGCAGGATGACCGAGATCACGCCGGGTATCGGGATCGGCCATTCGGGATGCGGCTCATTGTCGACGTCGACAATCTTTTCCCATTGCCAGTCGCCCGCCGCGTCCTTCCACCAATGGATGATGTTGGCGGAAAGCGCCGCGCCGACAAAACCGTGGCTGCTGTCGGGATTGTGATGGAAGCGCACTTCCAGCGGGATCAGGCCATCCTCACCAAGATAGAATGTCTGCCTTGGCTCCTTCTTCTCGAAATCCCAGAAATGGATCTCGCGGCCATATTTCAGATGACCGACCTCTTCGAGGTCGAACCCGGGCATGAAGGTGTTGGGCGCGGCCCATTCCGAGCTGACCATCACGTTGTGCCGCGGCTGGTACCAGAAATCATAGCCGAACTTGATGCCGCCCATGGAGTTTTCCCAGCGGCCGACGATCTCGAACTCCTTGCTGAGCTGCAGATAGCCGCCGGGGGCATTGCCTTGCGCGTCGCCAAGCATGGAGACGATGATATCCGAGCCGAGGCAATGCACCGTGTGCGGCGCCGAAAGATTGGTCCTGGCTTTGATCTCGGCGCCGTCGATGACCTTGAACAGGGTCGGATTGCGCGGATCGGTGCCGCAATCGACAATATGCAGATTGGACGAGCGCACACCCGGCACAATCAGGTATTTCCGCTCCATGCTGGCATCGCCATGGCACGACGAGCAGGCATTCCAGCCCGAGTGATGCAGCTCATCGCCGATGCCCGGCATTTGCAGGCGTGAAATCACCTGGCTGTAGGTCGGGCTCTGCGGGTCGACATCGATGGTGCACAGATAGTCCGGCTTCTGAATGCCCGTGCCGGTGTAGATGGCAATCGTATAAAGCAGCTTTTCGCGCGGTGCCCGCATCGCCTCGGCGGGAGAAGCATAGCCCGGTCCACAGCAATGATTGGTCATGGGCACTTCCCTCTGAACAGGTCACCGGCCGGCCCCAAAGGAGGTCAGGCTGGAATGTTAGTGCATGCTTGGCGCTGGCGCTACGGTGGTGTTCGGTGAAGCGCAGCGCGATGTCCAACCCGGCGACCCAGCACCGAGCGGCGGAACAGCGGTCGTTCTCGCGCGTTATTCCATTAGGAGTAACTAATGTGCGTTTCGTGGTCGTCCAAGAGCCGACCGACACTTGGGCCGTGTTTGACACGATCGCTGACGAGCCCGCGGGTTTCGCAAGCCAATGCCTCATTGGGTTGACGCGTGAAGAGGCTGAGTGGTTGGCGTCAAGGTGCAATCAACAAATGTCGCGAAACGTTCGGCGCGTTCAGGACACGCCGCGGAACGTTGTGCCACTGATGGCGAGTGTGAATGAAACGATTCGTCGGCAGGCCACATGATGACCGAAGAAGCGATGGCTGCTGTTTTGGCAGTCAGGAACACGGCAGCCGAGATCCTGGTGTAGTTGACAGCGCCAACAAAACCGATGCCGCTGTCGACGTCCGCCGTCTGGGTGAGGCCGTCCAGTTCCTCGCCAACGCTCCAATCCTTGGCTACGATGTTCGCGCGGCCATGGTTTTGTACGGCGACCTCGGGACGCCAACGCTTCGCGCCAGAGATTGCGAGCAGTTGTGGGCCAAATACGGAAAGGCCTTGCTCGCGTATTGATGAGATCAGATTGGAATGACCTCATCGGCTGCTGAAACGCGCGCCGCAAACGCGCGAGCCTACTGAGACGTGTCGCCCGCGTTCGCCATTTCGTCCTTGAAGCTCACCTTTGTGCTTTTCCGCACCATGGCGGCGAGGTCCTCGGCATCCCAGTTGGTCAGCCTGATGCAGCCATGCGAGAAGGTCGCGCCGATCTTGCCGGGTTCGGGCGTGCCGTGAATGCCGTAGCTTTCAATGGAGAGATCGATCCAAACCGAGCCCACGGGATTGTTGGGGCCGGCCGCAATGGTGAACGGCCGCCTGGCCTTGACTCCCTTGAAAGCGAAGTCCGGATCGTAGTGATAGGTCGGATTGCGCACCACGCGCTTGACCTCCGCCTCGCCATTCGGCGCCGGCTTCTCGGCGCTGCCAATGGAAGCTGCGAGCCATTTGCCGGAAGGATCAAGCACGCGCACCTGGCGGGCGCCCTTGTCGACCTCGACGCCGGCAATGGCGGCGGGAGGATCCCCCCGGCCAACATCCGGCACCAGCAATTTCGTGCCGGCCTTCCTGAAGCCGATGCCAGGATTGAGCCGCCTGAGCAATTGCTCGCTGATATGGAAGCGCTCCGCCAGCCTCTCCGTGGCATTATGATAGCCGAGCCTCGGCAGGCGGGCCATCCGCTCCATGCGGGCCGGGATATGCCTGGTAAAAGGTCCGCGCACATCCTTGCGCGTCAGCTCATAGGTCACCAGAGCCGGACTCGCGGAGGTTGCCATCAGCCTGTCCCAGGTCTCGCGCGTGAGCTTGCCATCGGACGGCAATCCATTCGCCGTCTGAAAGGCCCTGACCGCCCTGGCGAAATTTTCTGATGCACGGCCCTCGATCAGGCCTGGCGAGAAGCGGGCGCGATCCAGAAGAATCTCTGCCTTCAGCAGGACGGGGCTGAAGCCTTTCGGTTCCTCGGCGGTGAATTGCGCCTCGTTGACGGTGGCTGGGTCCAGCTTGGCCGCCCCTGCCCCGCCGCAAGCGAGGGCAAGCGCCACAGCGACCAACAGAACGAGCCGGGGCATCGATGTCACTCCACGAAAACCTGCTTGTATTATGACGCGGCAGGGCTCTTCTGGTTCCGTTCGCTCACAGCTGCAGGACAGAACCTGACGAGGTGAGGCACTCCAGCCGGCGATGAAATGGCGAGGGTCTTGCAATCTCGCGATGCGACGCCCGGCCGCCGTCCTTATCGCCCGCTCGGCGCGCCCGGCTTCATGATAATCTCGCGATGCGGATACGGAATGCTGATGCCGTTGGCCTTGAACGTGTCCCACAGCGCCAGCAGCACCTTGCCGCGCACGTTGGTCAGGCCTTGCTGGGGGTCGCGGATCCAGAAGCGCAGGACGAAGTTCAGCGAGGAGT
>NZ_RZOJ01000397.1:0-5576 GCF_003998845.1 Mesorhizobium sp. M4A.F.Ca.ET.022.05.2.1
AGAGGAAACCGAGCTTGCGTTCGTCGCGGATGGCTTGGCGCACCAGGCTGAGGTCGATGCCCTCGGTGGCCTCGGCGCTCGGACCGACGAGCAGCGTGGTGGCATCGAGATCCTCGCGCAGATCGGCCGGCAGCACGGCCGCGATCTTGGCAAGCGCATCGGTCGCCGCCGCCGAAAGCCTCGCATCCGGCTGCTTGGCGACCCAGCGCGACCCGAGCACGATCGCTTCGATCTCCTCATCGGTGAACATCAGCGGCGGCAGCATGAATCCAGGTTTCAGCACATAGCCCAGCCCCGCCTCGCCCTCGATCGGCGCGCCCTGCCCCTGCAGCGTCGCGATGTCGCGATACAGCGTTCGGATGGAGACACCCATTTCACCGGCAAGCGTGCGGCCACTGACCGGCCGACGATGACGGCGCAGGATCTGGATCAGGTCGAGCAGGCGTTCGGAACGGGACATGATTCTCGGGACTTGGGGCCAAATCCACGATAGAACCGCATGGGCGCGGCAGGAAGCCGGGACGATCCACATCCGGCGACTCGGCCGCGCCCACTTCGCTCGGAGATGTTCGGTCAGAGGCGAAACACCTTGACCTCGTTGCCGCGCTCCAGCGCCTTGTTGGCGATGAAGATTTCCGCCTTCGACTGTTCGGCATCGCGATCGGCGAGAACCCGCAGCATCGCTTCCAGCCGTCGCAGCGCGATTGCCTTGTTGCGGTGTTGCGAGCGCTCGTTGCGTGCCGTCACCACGATGCCTGTTGGCAGATGGACGGCGCGCACCGCACTGTCGGTGGTGTTCTGATGTTGGCCGCCAGGACCGCCGGCGCGCAGCGTTTCGATGCGCACGTCGCAGGGTGCGATCGAAGCCTCGGCTGGCACTGCCGCCGTCAGATCCACCGCCTTCACGCCGACAAACCAGTTCTGGCGTTTGTGTCCCGAGCGCACCGGGCTCTTGAAGACGAATTTGACGGTGCCGCAATATTCCGCCGCCAGCGCGGCGGCGTTCGCGCCTTCGAGACCGAGCAGCGCGGATTTGGCGCCGTGCCGATCCGGCCTGTGGCCGAAGGTGACATCGGTCGTGCAGCCGCGCCTGTCGGCCTCGGCTTCGATGATGCCAATCAGCGCCATCAGCGCGACGCGGCATTCCGCCGGACCGCTGCCCGAGGTGACCAGAAGATCAATCGCGGGCATGGCGGTCCCTCCTTCCCTGGCGGTTGCGGATCGGTTTGCTGCGCGTGCGGTCGGAGGGGCCTTCGAAGGCCTTCTTGTAGGTGACCAGCGGCTTCATCGCTGCCAGCGCCAGCACCAGGCCTGCCTCGGCGAGGTCCCGCACCACCTGGCCGGCATCCTTGTAGGCGGACGCTGCTTCCTCGATAACCAAATTGCGGTCATCGCAGATCAGTTGCCCGCCCCAGCCGTTTCGCAACAGCGCGTCGCGCTCCGACCTGTTGCGGCCGGCGCGGCCATGCATCGTGGCGCGGTCGTATTTGCGGCCGGCGCCGTGCGAAATTCCGCCCAGCGACGAACCGGTGGCGTCGAGGACCTGCACGACATAGCTTAGGCTTGCCCGCGACCCGGCGATCGGCGCGATGTCTCCGGCAGCAACCGCAGCCGAACCCTTGTGGTGCACAAAGCCGCCAACCCGTTCGCGCACAAGGTTGTGCGGGATGTCAGCGACCAGCCGAACATCGCTTTTCAGCACGCTTGCCGCGCGCTCCGCGATCAGGCTGCGGTTGAGCGAGGCCCAGGCGACGCAGACATCATGCTGGCGGCGCCAGTGAATGCCGTCCGCGCTGTCGGGATCGAGCCCGGCGGTGATCGCGGATTGGCGATCGAGCATCTGCCCGAAGACAACCGCGCCGAGGCCGCGCGAGCCGGAATGCACCAGCAGATAGAGTTTCTGGCGGTCGAACAGGCTTTCGCCAGCGGCGTCGATTGTCTCATCGACCGCCTGCAGCTCGCAAAAATGGTTGCCGCCGCCGATCGTGCCCAGAGCCCCGGGATAGAGATCCGGCGGCAGATCCGAACGGCCAAGTGCCTCGGCCGGATCGAAGACATCCTCGGCTTCGATCCGGCGCAGACGCTCGGCAGCCTTGTCGATTCTGAGCTTGCGCAGCGGCAGGTCGAGTTCAAACAGCGACATGCCGCAGCCGATGTCGTTGCCGATCAGTTGCGGGTGCAAGCGCTGCGACAACACGGCGATACCGGTCGGGCCGTATTTGCCGGGGTGCAGGTCTGGAAAGGCCGCAACCGAGGTGACGCCGGGCAAGGCCGCGACGTTCCTGAGTTGCTCGAGCGCCGCGCCCTCGATCCATGTCTGCGGCGAAAAACAATGCTGGATATGCGCAGCCGGCACGGCGCGCGACGTAGAGGGGCTAAGGCCCCCGATAAGATTGCCCATGATGGAACACTTCTGGATACAGGTCCGGAGTCGGACGCCTTCAGGCATCCGTTCGACCGGCGGCAGCCACCAAGACGCTGGCTTACGCCGGAACCCCTGCGGGGTGCGCTGTGAAGATGTTCGTCATCTTTCGCTCCCATTCCAGAAACAACAAGGCGGCCCTCATAGACGAAACGCGCAAAAACACAAGTCCGTGGCAGCCACAGCATGACCGTCATCGCTTGTTGCACCGCCGCGCCCCTCATGCCAAAAAGCGGCCACTCAGCCCGGAGACCCTCCTGCTTGAAGTCTTTTCGCGACAAACGCCGCGACAACCGTCCGCCCGCAAAGGGCGGGGCCGAACACGCGCGGCCGCGCCAGGAGCACACGGCATCGCGACCACAGATAAGGTCAGGCGAACGGCATGAGGCAAAGACGCAGGAGCGATCCGAGCCCAAATCTGCGCCGCGCATCCTTTCGCGCCGCGATGGCTTGCTGCCTGCAGAGCGGCTGCCGCTGATCCTCGAAGTGGCGCCCAATGCCGACTACGCCCTGCTGGATAGCGGCTCGGGCCAAAAACTCGAGCAGTATGGCCCCTACCGCATCGTGCGGCCGGAGGGTCAGGCGATCTGGCAAAGGGCGCAGCCGGCCAGGGACTGGGAGCGCGCCGATGCCATCTTCACTGGCGACACCGACGAGGAAGGCATCGGCCGCTGGCGCTTCCCAAAAACGCCGCTCGGCGAAACCTGGCCGATGAAGCATGACGGCATCGACTATCTTGGCCGCTTCACCTCGTTTCGCCATGTCGGCGTGTTTCCCGAACAGGCCTCCCACTGGGATCACATGGCTGGGCTGATCATGGCGGCCAAACGGCCGGTCAAGGTACTGAACTTGTTCGGTTATACCGGCCTCGCCTCGCTGGTCGCGGCGCGCGCCGGCGCCGAGGTCACCCATGTCGATGCGTCCAAGAAGGCCATAGGCTGGGCCCGGGAAAACCAGGAGATGGCGGGGCTCGGCAGCAAGCCGATCCGCTGGATCGTCGAGGACGCCGTGAAATTCGCCGAGCGCGAGGAGCGCCGCGGCAGCCGCTACGACATCGTGCTGTTCGATCCGCCGGCCTATGGGCGCGGACCGAAGGGCGAGGTCTGGCAATTGTTCGACGACCTGCCCGGCCTGACCGACCTCTGCCGCTCGATCCTGACGCCGAAGCCGCTTGCCGTCGTGCTGACCGCCTATTCGATCCGCGCCTCCTTCTTCGCCATCCATGCCCTGATGCGCGATACTTTCGCCGGCATGGGTGGCACGGTCGAATCGGGCGAGTTGATCATCCGCGAAAAATCCGCCGGCCGCGCGCTGTCGACCTCGCTGTTCTCGCGCTGGGTAGCTTGAATGAACGCTTATGAGAGCTCGCGCGCCGTCGGCCAGGTGAAGGAAGTCACCAGCCTCGCCAACCCGCTGGTCAAGGACATCAAGGCGCTGGCGCTGAAAAAATTCCGCGAACAGCAGAACGCCTTCATGGCCGAAGGCCTGAAGCTGGTCATCGACGCGCTCGACCTCGGCTGGTCGATCAAGACGCTGGTCTTTGCCAAGGCCGGACGCGGCAACGCGGCGGTGGAGAAGGTCGCGGCGCGCACCGTCGCCGCTGGCGGCACCGTGCTCGAAGTCTCGGAGAAGGTGCTGGCGGCGATCACCCGCCGCGACAACCCGCAAATGGTGGTTGGGGTCTTTGCCCAGAGGGTCCTGCCGCTGAAGGATATCCGCGCTTCGGACGGCGACGTCTGGGTGGCGCTCGACCGGGTGCGCGACCCCGGCAATCTCGGCACCGTCATCCGCACCGTCGATGCGGTCGGCGCCAAGGGCGTCATCCTGGTCGGCGACACCACCGACCCCTTTGCCGTCGAGACCGTGCGCGCCACCATGGGCTCGATCTTCGCCGTGCCGGTCGCCAGGGCGACGCCGGAGGCTTTCCTTGCCTGGCGCAAGGGGTTTCCGGGCCTCGTCGCCGGCACGCATCTGAAGGGCGCGGTTGACTATCGCTCAGTCGATTTCACCAGGGGACCGGTGCTGCTTTTGATGGGCAACGAGCAGCAGGGCCTGCCCGACAGCCTTGCCGAAAGCTGCGACCGGCTGCTCAGGATTCCGCAGGCCGGCCGCGCCGATTCGCTCAACCTGGCGGTCGCCACCGGCATCATGCTGTTCGAGATCCGCCGCGGCGCGCTGAAGCTGGGGCCGGACTAGACCATGATCCCAAATGGCGGCGTCCGGTTTTCGGACAAGATCATGGTCAAACAAGAGGGCATCAAATCGTGAGGTTCTGGTCCCCCTATTGCCTGCTGGTCGTCGTCGCCATTGCGCTCGACCAGTGGATCAAGCAGTTGGTGGAGGGCGGCCTCGCCTTTCAGGAGAAGGTCGATCTTTTGCCTTTCCTGGCGCTGTTCCGCACCTACAACACGGGCATCGCCTTCTCGATGTTCCAGTCTTTCGGCGATACCGGCCTGGTGGTGATCGCCGTCCTCGTCGTCGCCTTCGTGCTCTACCTCGCAACGCGCACGCCGGCGGGCCATGTGCTTGCCAGGATTGGCTTTGCACTGATCATCGGCGGCGCTCTCGGCAACCTGATCGACCGCGCCGTCTACGGCCACGTCATCGACTACATATTGTTCCACACGCCGGTTTGGTCCTTCGCCGTATTCAACCTAGCGGACGCCTTCATCTCGGTCGGTGCCGCGCTTGTCCTCTTCGACGAATTTGTCGGCTGGCGGCGCGAGCCCAAGCCCTCGCAAGATTGACCGCGCGCAGCCGCCGCCGCACAGTCCAGGCACCGCACAACCGGGGAGAAAAAAGTGTCCGAAACCTTCAAAGCCATCCTCGTTTCGCGCGACGCCGACAAGAAGCAGTCGGTCGCGGTCATCAACCTCACCGAAGCCGAACTGTTGGAGGGCGACGTCACCGTCGCCGTCGAGGCGACGACGGTCAACTACAAGGATGGGCTGGCCATCACCGGCAAGGCGCCGGTCATCCGCCGCTGGCCGCTGGTGCCGGGCATCGATTTCGCTGGTACGGTGATCTCCTCCTCGCATGCCGACTGGCGCAAGGGCGACAGGGTGATCCTCAATGGCTGGGGCGTCGGCGAAACGCATTTCGGCGCCTTTGCCGGTCGCGCCCGCGTCAACGGCGACTGGCTGGTGCCGCTGCC
>NZ_RZOJ01000398.1:0-5574 GCF_003998845.1 Mesorhizobium sp. M4A.F.Ca.ET.022.05.2.1
ATTTGCCTTCGAGCAGGAAGCAGGGGACGCCGGTGATGCCCATGCGCGAGGCCGTGGCGATTTCGGTGCGCACCTGATCGACATCGGCATCGGTCGGCAGCAGCGTCTCGACCACGGAGGCGTCCATGCCGGCTTCGCGGGCGGCTGCGGTCAGCACGGCGTGATCGCCAAGATTGGCGCCTTCCTCGAAGTTGAGCTGGAACAGCCGGCGCACCAGCCGGTTCTGCACCGCCTCGCCGGCGGTTCCCGCCCAGCGGATGACTCGGTGCGCGTCCAGCGTGTTGGCCGCCACCTTGATGGCGCCGAAGGCAAAATGGATGCCTTCAGCCTCGCCCAGCGGTTCGATCCGGGCATGGATCTGGCGGATGCGCTCCTCGCTGCCGAACTTGGCGATCATGTATTGGCGGCGATCCATGCCTCCGGGCGGGATGGTCGGATCGAGCTGGAACGGCCGCCAGCGCACATGCACCTCGATGTCGCCGGCCATGGCGATCGCCTTGTCGAGCCGTTTCTGACCGATGAAGCACCACGGACAGACGACATCGGACACGACATCGACGGTGATCGAGTTCTCGGCGGTCATTGTCGTCTCCTGTTTCGGGAGGGTCAGTTGGGCTTTCGCCACCAGACCGGCAGCTGATAACCGAATATGGGGGTCTTTTGCGGATGTTCCAGGTAGTTCCAGTAGGCGAGCCACTGCTGCGTGTTGTATTGCATCGGCACCATGTAGTTGCCTGAGATCAGCAACCGGTCGAGGACGCGAACGGCGGCGACATAGTCTTCCTTGGTTCGCGCCTTCAGCATCGCATCCATTGCTGCGTCTATCGCGGGATCGGCAACGCCGGCCAGATTGAAGGAGCCTTCCCTTTTGGCTTCCGAAGAGCCCCAGCGAAAGGTCTGCTCGATGCCGGGGGACAGCGAGTTGCTGAACCCGCTTGAACCGATCAGCACCTCGAAATCGAAGCGCTGTTTGCGCGACTGGATTTGGTCGGCCTCGAGGCTGCGGATGGTCACAGCGATGCCGATCTTCTGCAGCGTGCGCTGATAGATAGTGGCAAAACGCTCCTCGTCCTGCGAGGCGGTTAGGATTTCGAAGCCGAAGGGATTTCCCTTGGGGTCCAGCAGAACCCCGTCCTTGACGGCATAGCCTTCGCTCTTCAGTAAATCGAATGCCGCCTTCAGCACCTTGCGATCCTGGCCCGTACCATCATTCACCGGCGGCCTCCAGGTGCCTTCCATGACATCGGCCGGCACGCGGCCGGGGTAGGGCGCGAGCAGCGCCTTCTCTCTGTCTCCGGCCGGATGACCGAGCGCGGATAGCTCGGAATTCTGCCAGTAGCTCATGGTGCGCGTGTACTTGCCGCCGAACAGGTTCTTGTTCGCCCATTCGAAGTCGTAGAGCATCCCTAGCGCGCGCCGCACGACTGGGTTGGAAAACTTCTCCAGCCTTGTGTTGAACAGGAATCCGGTCACGACAGGCGGTATGCCGGTGTCGAAGGTTTCGGCGATCACTTCGCCACGATGGAAAGCGGGAAAATCGAGATCGCGCTCACGCTTGACCGGATCGCTTTGGTCGTCGACGGCGCAGATGCCTTTCTTGAAAGCTTCCGTCTTGGCATTGTCATTCAGGAAATACTCGATGGTGATCTGGTCGTAATTGTCGAAGCCGCGTTTCGAAGGGAGGTCCTTGCCCCAGTAGTCGGGATTGCGCTTGAAGACGATGCGTTGGCCAGGTTGCACCTTGTCCACCGTGTAGGGTCCGCTGCCGATCAAAGGCTTCAGTGTCGTCTTGTCGAAGGTATCCCTGTCAAAAGCGTGCCTGGGGATGATCGGTGTCAACGCGATGATCAGCGGGGTCTCGCGATTAGCCTTGTCGTTGAAGGTGAATTTCACGCTGTGCTCGCCGGTCTTTTCCAGCTTGGCGATCATGCTCATGCGAACGCTGTAGGGCGGGCGGCCCTTGTCGGTGAAGACATCGTAAGTGAACAGCACGTCCTCCGGCGTCACCGGCTGGCCGTCCGACCATTTTGCGTTCGGGTTGAGATGGAATTCGATCGACTTGCGCTCCGGATCCATGTCTGCGCTGTCGGCAAGCAGGCCATAGAGGCTGAAAGCCTCGTCGTAATTGCGCTGCATCAGCGGTTCGAAGACGAGGTTGCCGTAGGTGAGATCCAGCATGCCGCGCGCCGTGGTGCGCAGGCTTTTCAGGATGAACGGGTTGAGATTGTCGAAGCTGCCGACCACACAATAGGTGATGCTGCCGCCCTTCGGCGCATCGGGATTGGCGTAGTTGAAATGCGTATAGTCGGCCGGCAGCGCCGGCTCGCCCTGCATGGCGATGGCGTGCTTCGGCTCCGACTGCACCGGTCCAGGCGAAAGGGTCAGAAACGAGGTCGCGGCTATCAGCCAAACGAGAACGCGGCCCATGACCGACTCCTTGCCAGGCGGCTTGATGATTCGGAATGCACCCTAGAGCATTTCACGCGGCGATTGAATCGCCGCTGCGTCGGGAATTCGAACGAGGTTTCCTGAGGCTTCGACGCCGGCGGGCTGCGCCAAGAATTGCAGCCTACGGGCTGGATTCGCCGGAGCTGGCAGTGTAACACGCGCTCCGAAGTCATGCTGTTGCCTCATTTCGGCAACAGGTAGCTGGACCACGCGGCGCGAATAAGCCGGTCCCGGGATCATTGAGAGGAAGTACACCATATGACGAGCCTGAACAGCAACGCGTACCGCCTTTCGGTCCTGGCCGCAGGCGTGATCGGCTTTCTGGGCGCTGAACTTCCGGCTGCCTCCGCGCAGCAGCAGCAGATTCCGCAGGGCTGGTTCAAGGCCTGCACCAAGCAGGAAGATGTCGACATCTGCAATGTCCAGAACATCGTCACCGCCGGCAATGGCCAACTCGTCACCGGCATCAGCCTGATCGAGCTGAAGGGCAAGGTGAACCGCAAGGTGTTCCAGGTCACGGTCCCGACCGGCCGTCTGGTCCCTCCCGGCATCGGCCTGCAGATCGACACCGGCAAGGCGCAGAAGCTTGACTATGTGATCTGCTTCCCCGACCGCTGCGTGGCCGAAGTGCCGCTGACCGATCAGCTCGTCGCTTCCTTCAAGAAGGGCCAGGCAATCACGCTTACCTCGGTCAATTTCCAGAACCAGCCGAACCCGATCAAGGTCGCGCTGACCGGTTTCAGCGGCGCCTACGACGGCCCGCCGCTGCAGCAGTCGGATATCGAGGACCGGCAGAAGAAGCTGAAGGACTTCGTGGCCAAGAACAACCAGGACTTCGCCAAGAAGCTCAAGGAAGAGCAGGACAAGGCGAAGACCGCCAACTGATCGCCCAGGACTGCTGCGGGAGTCTTCTGGCTTCGAAAAAAGCGGGGCTTTGGCCCCGCTTTTTTGTGTCAATGCCGCGACTGGCGTTTCGGCTCGTAGCGTCCGTCCGGCCGCTTGTCGAACATCTCGCCGATCTGCGGGTGTCGAACCGGTTCGCCCGACTTGTCCTCGAGCAGGTTCTGCTCGGAGACGTAGGCGATGTATTCCGTTTCCGAATTCTCGGCGAGAAGATGGTAGAAGGGCTGGTCCTTGCGCGGCCTCACGTCTGCCGGGATCGCCTCGTACCATTCCTCGGTGTTGGCGAATTGCGGGTCGACGTCGAAGATGACGCCGCGGAACGGAAACAGCCGATGGCGAACCACTTGTCCGATCGAGAATTTGGCCGTTTTCATCGCACTCACCACTCAGGTTCCAGGGCGCCGTCCGTGACCGCGCAAAGGCGCCTAAGATCTTGAATTTACGCGCTGCGCCGCCAAAAATCGACCCCGACTTTCGGTTGGTGCCTATTTGGCGCAGACGCCGCGTCAATTCAATGCCAAAGCACCGCTCCAGCAGCAGCCAACGAACTGGCGGAGCCGAGGGTTTCGGGCTCGCTGCGGAAATGTCTGGGGAAGCTACCGCCGGGACTGCTTCCGCAAACCGCCGGCAAGAGCCTGGAAGCCGCTGCCGGGCCTGAGCCCCTCTCGCATGAAAAAGGCGCGCAGCGGCGCGAAGCTGCCGAGCACGCCAAGGCCGGCGCTGCGCGCCAATTGCGCCGGCAGCATGTCGGAGAGCAAGGACCTGTTCAGCAAATTGACCGCGCTGCTGCGGGCCAAAATGTCGGGCCGCCGCCTGGTATCGTAGGTCGCAAGGCACTTCTCCGATCCCGGGTCGGAGCTATTTTCGCTGGCGATTCCAATCAGGTCGTCGATATCCCTGATGCCGAGATTGAGACCTTGCGCGCCGATCGGCGGGAATACGTGCGCGGCCTCGCCGACCAGCGCAACGCGATTTTGCGCAAAGCGCCCGGGCGAGGCGGCCGACAGCGGATAGACCTGCCTGCCGGGTTCGACGGTGACGCGCCCCAGCATCGACTGCATCTGCTCTTCGACGCGTTGCGAAAGCGTCGCGTCGTCGAGCGCCGCCAGTTCCGTCGCCGTCTCCGGCTTCACCACCCAGACAAGACTGGAACGGTTGCCGGGCAGGGGAACCTGCGTGAACGGGCCTGTCTCGGTGTGGAACTCGGTCGAGGTGAAAGCGTGGTCGCTGCGGTGGCTGAAATTGAGAACCAGCGCCGCCTGTGGATAGGACCGCACCGATGCGGCAATGCCCGCCGCCTCGCGCGCCGGCGACAGGCGCCCGTCGGCGGCGACCGCCAGCGAGGCGGAAATCTCGCTGCCATCGGCGAGCACGGCATGGGCATGGGCGGCGTCGAGGCGCCAGCTCTCGACCATCGATTTCCGCCATTCTATGCCCGCATGCGCGGCAACCGCCCTGGCAAGGGCGGGAACAAGCACATTGTTCGGCAGGTTCAAGCCGAACTGCTCTTCGCCGATTTCCGTGGCGCGGAAAGTGACCGTCGGGCTGCGGACCAGCCGCCTTGTCGCGTCGACGATGCGCATCACCTTCAGCGGTGCGGCCTTTGGCTTGAGTTCCGCGAGAACGCCCAGCCGCTCGAGAACTTTCAAGGCGGGGTTCATGAGCGCGGTGGTGCGGCCATCCTGGCCATTGGCTGCCGGGCCCGCCAGCGTCACCGAAAAGCCGGCCTCGGCAAACCCAAGCGCCGCGATCAGCCCGGCCGGACCGCTGCCGGCGACCAATATCCGCGCTGTCTTCTGATGATCCAAATCCGGTATCCAGATCGCAATGCAGGCCCAATTGGCCGCCAATGCGGTATAGGCCGGAGTGTACGGCTTGATCAACGCGGCGATTCAGCCCATTTCGGGTCCATGACCGGCCAGGACAACGACTTCCGCCATCTCGACCGGGCCGGCCGCGCCACCGCGGACGTCGCGCGCAACCCCCGGCTGGTGGTGGCCATGATGGTTGGTGCGGCGGTCATCCTGGCGTGGCTAACGCTTGGCGTCATGGCGATCCGCGGTGCCGAAGGCCGGGTTGCGGGCGCATCGGCCCCGGGCGATTTCATGTTGAAATACCTGCCGCCGCCGCCGCTGCCGGATTTCGTCGATCGCTTTTTCGCGCTTTGCCTGGCGCCGGCGCCGCTTGCCGGCGCAATCGGCGCGCAGGCGCCGGCGCTTATCC
>NZ_RZOJ01000399.1:0-5560 GCF_003998845.1 Mesorhizobium sp. M4A.F.Ca.ET.022.05.2.1
CAGTTGCGTCGGCATCGGCGAGGCCGACTATACGCTTCTGCGGAAGGCCATGGATAATCCGCCGCCCCTGCTTGCGGTGAAGGGCGAGGGCGCGGTTTTCCGTCTGCCGGCGGTCGCCGTCGTCGGCGCCCGCAACGCCTCGCTCGCCGGCGTCAAGATGGCGCGGATGCTGGCGGCGGACCTTGGCCGCGACGGCTACGCGATCGTCTCCGGCCTGGCGCGCGGCATCGATACGGCAGCGCACCAAGGCAGCCTCTCTACCGGCACTATTGGCGTGCTGGCCGGCGGGCTCGACATGCCCTACCCGCCCGAGAATGCCGCGCTCTGCATCGAGATCGCCGAGCGTGGCGGCGCCGTCGTCTCGGAAATGCCGTTCGGCTGGCAGCCGCGCGCGCAGGATTTTCCGCGCCGCAACCGGCTCGTCGCCGGCATGGCGCTGGGGCTGGTGGTGGTCGAAGCGGCGCAACGTTCGGGCTCGCTGATCAGCGCCAGGCTGGCTGGCGAGATGGGCCGCCTGGTTTTCGCCGTACCTGGTTCGCCGCTCGATCCGCGCGCGGCCGGCTCGAACGGCCTGCTGAAGGACGGCGCGACGCTGGTGACCGAAGCCGCAGATGTTTCCAGCGCCATCGCGCCGCTGGCAGGGGCGCGTGTTTCAAGAATAGCACCGCTGGCCGAGCCGCCGGATCTCTCGGCAATGCCGCCGCCACGCGAGGATGATCGCGCGGGCGTGCTCGAGGCGCTCGGCCCGACGCCGGTGGCGGTCGATGAGGTGATCCGTCACACTGGTCTCAGCGCCGCCCAGGTCTCGATGGTGCTGTTGGAGCTCGATCTCGCGGGACGGCTGGAGCGCCACGCCGGCGGCAATGTCTCTCTGGTTTCCTGATGGTTCCACCCGGCGCCGTGGCACTGACGATCGAGTGCTTCCGTTTGGAAATCACCGCATGCGCTATCTGAACGCGCACAGGCTCGTAACCAATCTGCCCGTCGTGGAGAACTATTTCGCCAGGCGCGCGGCGCCTCGGTCGGGCATGCGGATTTTCTTCCAGGACGAACACAATCTGGTGCTTCCTGGCGGGCGTGACGTTCCACCCTCAAGCGCTCCGGGCGTCGTGCCATCCATCTTCGGAGGCGACGAGACGTATCTCGTCCGGATCGCAAACGAAAAGCAGTACCGCACGGCGGACGTCGTGCTCGAATACAATGTGCCGAACATCGTCAACATCAAATCCAGCGGCCGGTTTCCGAGGCACTTCAGCGAGCGGATCGTCTACTGCCCTCCGATCCCCTTCGACTATTCAAATGCAGGCGGCCGGTCGATCGACGTCCTGACCAACATCATCAACACCAGGGAGCCGAGGCGCGCCTCCCTGATCGAAAGACTGGAGGCTTTTGCGGGCTACAGGAATGTCCAGGGCGTCTACGACCTGCCCGGGCTGCGGTCGCTGTACCAAAGCGCTAAAATCATCGTCAACCCGCACCAGACCTGGCATCACCACTCGATCGAGGAGTTCAGGGTCCTGCCGGCGCTTTCGCAAGGCTGTCTCGTCGTCAGCGAGGACGTGCCGCTGCGAACACACATCCCCTATCATGAATATGTGATCTGGTGCCGGTACGAGGACATTCCCGACGTCGTCGCCGAGACGCTGCGGAACTACGGCCGCCTTTTCGAGAAGATCCACGGCCCCGCCGGCGGGCTTGCGGAATTGCTGGCGTCGATGCTGGCCGAGTTCGAACGGTCGATGGACAGGGTGATTGCCGCCGACGCGGCCAGGTCCGGTGCCTCGAGATTACTGTCGGCCATTCGGCGCCGTCTGGGCTAGCGGAATAGATATTTCGACACTTCCGGATTGCCGCGGCGCCACATCACATTGTCCAGGAAGTAGTGATGGACGTTGATGAAGATCAGCACGATGAAGAAGAACAGCGACGAGCCGAGAACTTGCCTGTCATAAGGGATCATAGCCGTCAGCACGAACGGGATCAGCCAGAAGCCGAGATAGCCGAGCGCGCCGCCACCGACGATAAATCCCAGGACACGAAGCCTGTAGAGGGGGCCGAGAAAGGACAGGATCTTCGGTTGCGGATCGCTCGCGGCATCCAGACCGTCGCGCTCGACATTGGTCTGATAGCGCCAGACCACCGCCAGGTACTGGAGCGAGTGGAGCGCGGGCACCACAAGCAGCCAGAGCGGGTTTATCCTTGCGATCAGGATCCAGAGATAGAGTGATGCGACATAGGCCACGATGCCGTTGTACGGCAGGCCGCCGCCGTTCTTTCGCCAACGGTTGACCAGCATCATGACCGTAGCCGCGGTGGATGCTACGGCTACCAGCAGGGCAATGTCGGTGATCCACGACGGGGCCGCGAATGTGTAATATTCCAGCCCATAGTATTTGCCCGCGGTGACCGCCGTATTCGTCTGCAGCCAGGCCAGGATCCAGACGGCATAGCTGTTGACCAGCAGCACCTTCTTGTCCCGATCGTCGAAGAATTTGCGCTTGAGCACGGCATCCACCATCAGCATGCCGTAGCCCTGCTTGACGTAGTGCCAGCCGACGAAGAAGAACATGGCGTTGGTCGCATATCCCAGCAGCCGCGTGTTTGCCGTCGCCGCGCCATAGGCAAAGAAGGCGCTCATGATCAGGGGAACGGCGATGCCGGCGAAGATGTAGCGGATCTGCAGGCCCTTGTCGTATCCGTCGCCGCTCACCTTGCGTCCGAAATTGCGGTAGAAAATCTGATATGAGTGGGCGAAGTGGGGATAGTTTACCAGATACGCCACAAAGACCATCGTAGCGGCAACGAGGCCTTCGTACTCGAGCGGCACAAGAAACAGAACCGGCAAGATGAGAAACGCGCTACCGCCGAGCATGAGGAAGTCGGCGACTGGGCCGAATAGATATTTCTGGGGTTTCGCCGCCGCGGGGGCCAGGGTGTCGGCCGAAAGGTGAAGTGCCATGTATCGCCTCCCTTGCGAATGCCGACTCTAGCTGCCGCCCAGTCTGGCGACAAGGTTGGCACTGCCGGTCTACGCCCGCTTTGTGGATATCGAAGGCATCACGAGACGCGTTTCGGCGACTGCAACTCGCGCCCCATCCTGGCAGCCTGAAAGATCGTCATCAAAACCAGTATCGGCTCGCCATCGGTCGGATTGATCATCAGGGCGACGCGGCCAAGTTCGTCGCTCATGGCACAGTTCCAGTCCTTGACCGCGATCACCTTTTTCTCGGACAATTTATTGCCCCTCCCCTTGGACGCCTCTGCCCGGCCCACTCGATCGATCCAACGGAAAGCTTGGCCCCGGGCCGATCTAAATACAAGCAATCGCTAATATTGTTATAGCTAGCCGACTAACAGATGGGCTTCAGGAGGGCCGTTTAATCTATATGATCCAATAGTTTGGTCGTCGCGGCGTCACGACGGTGTTCGGAATTGGCTCGATCGATGCCTTCCACGGTGATGGCGAACATCCCGTTTTCGATCCTGGCTATCCAGCCCTTTGCCTTCAGATACCAGAGATGAAAATCCAGATGTTCTCGCGGACAGCCTGACAAGCGCTCGAGTTCGTCATCGCCAATGCCGGGATTGTTGACGTCCTGGCGCCGCTTTACATAGAGAAGCGTCAGCAGTTTGGCCTGGATGACGACATCCCGCTCAAGACCTTTGGTGTTGCTGGCCTCCTCGGTAAGCTCACGGCGAAGGCCCAGATTGTCCCTGTACTGGATGTCGTACTGCGCGCGCTTGACCGGATCCTTCAGCGTATTGTGGGCTTCCACGATCTCGCTGAAGCGTGAATCATCTCCGGTATCCCGATTGTCGGGATGATAGCGCATGGCAAAATAACGAAATATCCGTTCAATCGTTTCCGAGTTGGCGTTCGGGCTGATTTCCAGAAGTTCGTAGTAGTCAGTGAACATTGGTGGTGCTGCCTCGAATCTACACCACTCCCCCATAGGCAGCTTCGCGCAACTGGTACCCACATGCAAGCAGGCTTCCCGAGAGGGAGTGCCTGGCGATCCGAGCGAAGTGGGCAGCATGCCGGGCGAAGCTGCGAATCTCCGCCGTCGCCACGACCGTGGACACCACCACGGATGACGGCGAGATCGTCCGCAATGCCATCACCAGTCGGCAACCCCAATTCCCCGCGCCGTGCAAATGGTTCTGGCGCGGTCACCGGCTTTGTCAAACGAACGCTAATATACGATATAGCCTGCCGCCCAGCTGCCATGTTAGATCTAGGCGGACAATGAAAGTCCTGTTGATCGCGCTAGCCGTCGCTCACAACTGGTACACCGGCTATCATGATCCGGTTACCGGCTATGAATGCTGCGAGGACAAGAAGGACTGCGGGGTCATCAGCTCGCGCTATGTCGAGCCGCTGCCTGGTGGCGGTTTCAATGTCCGCACGGGGTCCAAGACCCGATACTTCATTCCCAAGAACCGCGTCATAGAGAGCGAAGACAGCCAGTATCACATCTGCTTGTCCCCGCCGTTTTCCTATATTCGCTGCTTCTTTGCGCCCCGCACAGAGGCGAGCCGATAGACACTCGCTGCTTTTCGCGAGACTTCATTTCGGAGTTGACCAGCGCCCATGGGCGGGCTTTGGGGCAAGGCACCGGCCAGTCAGCCGCGCAAAGCAGTGCGCCTAATCTTAAGGGCGTCGATCATTTCGTCAGCCCACCCCGGCGCCGCCGCCGTTCTTGGGGATGAAGGTCTCACTCGGCCTTTAGTACCTGGTGTCTGGTCAACCAGTCACGAATGATCAATCGGACGGCTTCAGGTCGGGAAACCTCATGTTCGGCAACAAACTGATCGACGCCCGCGAGCATGTCCGGTTGAAGGCGGACCATGATCGGCACGCCCTTTCCGCTTGGGACCGGTCCCCGCCGTTTCTTTGATATCACGGTTTCGTGCTTTGGCATAAAAACTCTGATATCAGAATTTCGGTTCTTGCGAAAGCGCTAGAGCCTCACACAAACCGAATTGGAGAAGATCCGATGCCGAACAACTATGTTCGGGCAGCCGCCCAAGGTGCATGACATCCAACAACATTGTGAAGTTTGGCCCGCTGCCTCGGCGGCGGGCCATTTTGTTAGGTTCCTGTTAGGAGAACCGACCTCGCCCGTTCCAGGTGAGAAACGATATCACATTGCATTCATTGAAAAATTTGGTGAGCGCGATGGGATTCGAACCCATGACCTACTGATTAAAAGTCAGGCGAAGGCCATTTTTCGCAAACCCTTGCGCCACAAGGCTTTGACCGTGTCCGCACCGCAAGTCCTTGATTCATAAGGCGACGCTGTTTGACAAATCAGCGACAGCAGACGACACTAGAAGTCACAGGCAGACGTTCAACGGACGGACACGGGCGCGGACACAAAACCATGGCACAGAAACTCACCGACACCATCATCAAAAACCTGCCGAAGCCAGCAAACGGCAACCGGATCACCTATGACGAGTCCGTGACGGGCCTTGGCGTGCGCGTCACGGCGGCCGGCAACAAAGCCTTCATCCTCAACTATCGGACGCGCGCCACCGGCAAGGAGCGTCGCTACAC
>NZ_RZOJ01000039.1:0-28759 GCF_003998845.1 Mesorhizobium sp. M4A.F.Ca.ET.022.05.2.1
TACCGATATCACCCAGCGCAAGGAGGCCGAAGCGCGGCTCATCGTCTCGGCGGCGATGCTGGCCGACGAAAAGGAACGGCTGAGGGTGACGCTGCAGTCGATCGGCGACGCCGTCATCTGCACGGATGCCGCCAACCGCGTCACCTTCATGAATCCCATCGCCGAAAAGCTGACCGGCGTCGCGGCGGGCGACGGTCTCGGCAAGACGCTCGGTCATGTCTACTGGGCCGTCGACGAGGAAACGGGACAGCGGATCGGCGTGGCGCGACCCCCGGCCGGCAGCCCTGGCCCGGCGGACCACAACAGCCGCGCGGTGCTGATCCGGCGCGACGACACTCGCTGCAGCATCCGGCAGGTCGTGTCGCCGATCATCAACGAGCGAGCCGAGTTCTGCGGGCTGGTCATCGTGTTCCAGGATTTCACCGATGCGCGCGCCCTGCAGCGCCAACTCGCCCATGCTGCCGCGCATGACGCACTCACCGGCCTTGCCAACCGGTCGAGTTTCATCCACGCCATGGAGGACCTTGCCGATCAAAGCGGCAAGACCGGGGCGACGGCGTCCGCCGGAGACGGCGAGCATCAGTTCATGTTCATCGACCTCGACCATTTCAAGCAGGTCAACGACACGGGCGGCCACGCCGCCGGCGATGCCCTGCTGAAGCAAGTCGCCAATGCCATCCGTGGCGTGCTCGGCCCGGGAGACCTTGTCGCCCGCCTCGGCGGCGACGAATTCGCGGTCATCCTGAAATCGGGCTCCGCGGCTGGCGCCAGAATCGCGGCGTGTTCCATCATCGACGCGATCCGCGGCCTGAATTTCACCTGGGACGGCCGGGCGCATTCGATCGGCGCCAGCATCGGGCTGGCCCCGATCCGCGCCGGCTGCGGCGAGGTTGACGAGATCATCGCACGGGCCGACGCGGCCTGCTATGCGGCCAAGGCGGCCGGACGAGGCTGTGTTTCCACGGCGCCGGACGAGGACGCCGAAGGCGAACAGGCGCAAGCGGCCAAGCCGCTGGCGGCGGCGTCCTGAAAGCCGGGATCAGCGCGTCGGAACCGGATGCTCGCCGCGGTAGTCGTAGAAGCCGCGGCCGGTCTTGCGGCCGAGCCAGCCGGCCTCGACATATTTCACCAGCAGTGGGCAAGGGCGGTATTTCGAATCCGACAGGCCCTCATGCAGCACCTGCATGATCGACAGGCACGTATCCAGGCCGATGAAGTCCGCCAGCTGCAGCGGTCCCATCGGGTGGTTGGCGCCGAGCTTCATGGCGGTGTCGATCGCATCGACCGTGCCGACGCCCTCATAGAGCGTGTAGATTGCCTCGTTGATCATCGGCAACAGGATGCGATTGACGATGAAGGCGGGGAAATCCTCGGAGACGGTGATCGTCTTGTCGAGGTGCCTCACATAGGTCTTGGCGGCCTCGAAGGTTTGGTCCTCGGTGGCGATGCCGCGCACCAGCTCGACCAGCTTCATCACCGGAACCGGGTTCATGAAATGTATGCCGATGAACCGCTCTGGCCGATCGGTCTGCGCCGCAAGCCGTGTGATCGAGATCGACGAGGTGTTGGTTGCCAGGATCGCCTCGGGGTTTAGCTGCGGGCAGAGCTGGGCATAAATCTTGCGCTTGACCGTCTCGTCCTCGGTGGCCGCCTCGATCACCAGATCGGCGCCGGCGAGATCGGCCATCGCGGACGCAGCCGAAATGCGTCCCATCGCCTCGTTGCGGGCCTTCTCCTCCAGTTTGCCGGAGCCCACCTGGCGCGCCATGTTGCCGCTGATCGTGGCGATGCCCTTCTCGATGCGCTCGGGCGAAATGTCGTATATGAGCACCTTGTAGCCGGAAAGCGCAGAGACATGGGCGATGCCGCCGCCCATCTGGCCCGCGCCCACGATGCCGATCGTCTCGATCTTGCTCATTACACCGATCCCGTCGAAAAGGCCTTGGTGGCCGCTTTTTGTGCGGTGCAAACTAAAAGGGCGGGGCGACTTCGTCTACCCCGCCCTTCACAATTTAATACGCTTCGGCAGAGAGCGTCAAAGCGCCTTTTGCAGTTCCGGCAGGATGACGAAGAGATCGCCGACGAGGCCGTAGTCGGCGACCTGGAAGATCGGCGCCTCCTCGTCCTTGTTGATGGCGACGATGACTTTGGAATCCTTCATGCCGGCGAGGTGCTGGATGGCACCGGAAATACCGACGGCGATGTAGAGATCAGGGGCGACCACCTTGCCGGTCTGGCCGACCTGCCAGTCGTTCGGCGCATAGCCGGCATCGACCGCGGCGCGTGAAGCGCCGACGGCGGCGCCGAGCTTGTCGGCGACGGGCAGGATGACCTCCTGGAACTTCTCCGAGGAGCCGAGCGCGCGGCCGCCGGAAATGATGATCTTGGCCGAGGTCAGCTCCGGACGGTCGGTCTCGGAGAGCTTGTTCTCGACGAAGGAGGAGAGACCGGGATTAGCCGCGGCGCTAACCGTCTCGACGGCGGCCGAGCCGCCCTCGGGTGCTCCTTGGAAGGAAGCGGTGCGCACCGTGATCACCTTCTTGGCGTCGGTGGCCTGCACGGTCTGGATGGCGTTGCCGGCATAGATCGGACGCTTGAAGGTGTCGGGCGAGACCACCTCGATGATCTCGGACACCTGCGCGACGTCGAGCAGGGCAGCCACGCGCGGCGCGACGTTCTTGCCCGTCGAGGTGGCCGGAGCGATAATGGTATCGTAGGCGCCAGCCAGCGACACAACCAGTGCCGCGGTCGGCTCGGCGAGGCGCTCAGCAAGCTCGTCGGCCTCGGCGAGCAGCACCTTGTTCACGCCCTTCAGCTTCGAAGCGGCGTCCGCCGCGCCCTTGGCGCCCTTGCCGGCCACCAGCACATGCACGTCCGAACCGATCTGAAGCGCCGCCGACAGCGCCTTGGCGGTCTGGTCGGAAAGGGTTGCGTTGTCGTGTTCGGCGATGAGGAGAATAGCCATTTTCGTGTTCCTTTCCCGATCGCTTACAGCACGCCGGCTTCATTCTTGAGCTTCTCGACCAGCTCGGCGACGCTCTTGACCTTGACGCCCGCCTTGCGGCCGCCCGGCTCCTCGGTCTTGATCACCTTGAGGCGCGGCTTGACGTCGGCGCCGTAGTCGGCCGGGCTCTTCTCGTCGAGCGGCTTCTTCTTGGCCTTCATGATGTTGGGCAGCGAGGCGTAGCGCGGCTGGTTGAGGCGAAGGTCGGCGGTGACGATCGCCGGCATCTTCAGCTCCACCGTCTGCAGGCCGCCATCGACCTCGCGCGTCACCTTGGCATGATCGCCGGCGAGCTCCACCTTGGAGGCGAAGGTGCCCTGAGCCCAGCCCAGCAGTGCCGCCAGCATCTGGCCGGTCTGGTTGCTGTCATCGTCGATCGCCTGCTTGCCGAGGATGACAAGGCCGGGCTGCTCGGCCTCGACCACGCCCTTCAGCACCTTGGCGACGCCGAGCGGCTCGGTCTGCTCGTCGGTCTTGACCAGGATGGCGCGGTCGGCACCCATGGCGAGCGCGGTGCGCAGCGTTTCCTGCGCCTGCTGCGGGCCGATCGAGACGACGATGATCTCTTCCGCCTTGCCGGCTTCCTTCAGCCGGATCGCTTCCTCCACCGCGATCTCGTCGAACGGGTTCATTGCCATCTTGACGTTGGCGAGCTCGACCGCCGAACCGTCCGACTTGACCCGCACCTTAACATTGGCATCCACAACCCGCTTCACGGGCACAAGGATCTTCATTTTCCTGTCACCTCTTTCAAGATTTTGGGCGCGCTATAGCAGCGCGCGCCGGGTCAGAGTTGTCGAAAGCCGACATTCCAGACGGAATTCTGGACTTCATCCGCCGTTGCGGTGGCGTTTCCGTAGTGGCGGGAATCGGGCGCGTCAATATCCGCGACGCACTCAAATCGGTTCAGTCCTGGCTTGAAGCGGCTCCGCGACCCCACTGTGGCGCAGGCTGCGCCGGAGCTGGAGCGCTGGCGGCTGGTTCGGCCGGGACGCGCGCCTGCTCGACGTCTGGCGCAGGTTCGGGTTCCCCGTCCGCGCCGGCGAGCAGCGGCACCCCGCGGTTGCGCAGGACGAGCACCAGGACGGAGCCGGCGATGATGCCGCCGATGTGGCAGGCCCAGGAGACCTGGTCCTCGCCGCCGGCGGCGAACATGACGATCTGGAAGACGATCCACAGGATCAGCGGGATGAAGGCGGGGATGCGCAAGGGAATGCGGGCGAAGGCGAGCACCCAGACCTTCACCCTTGGGTAGAGGATCAGATAGGCGGCGACGACGCCGGCAATGGCGCCCGAGGCGCCGATCAGCGGCACCTGCGAATCCCAGGCCACCAACCCCTGGAAGAAGGCGCCGGCAATGGCGCAGGCGAGGTAGAAGATCAAATAGCGGATATGACCGAGGGCATCCTCGACATTGTCGCCGAACACCCACAGGAACAGCATGTTGCCGCCGAGGTGGAAAATGTCGGCGTGCAGGAAGGAATAGGTCAGGTAGCTCAGGCTCTCCGGGATGACGACGAATTCGGGCGAAAGCTCGACCTTGTCGTGGACGACGGAGGGGATGAAGCCGAGGCCGAGCACCGCCGCGTTGGTGAAATCCTCGCCGCCGAGCGTGGTGGCGAAATAGACGAGGACGTTGGCGACGATCAGGCCGATCGTCACATATTGCAGGTGGATGTGACGCAGTCTGTTGGTGTCGTATAGCGGGATGAACATGAGACCGTGGCCCTTCCGCTTCCACGTGGAGTCAGCGGTTCTTGCCGGGAACCCATAACACGTCGGCCTTTCCATTGTCATTGACCGCACGGGCGGCGACGAACAGAAAGTCGGAGACGCGGTTGATGTACTTGATCGCCTCGCGGTTGACCGGCTCGGCGGGGTCCTGCGCCAGCGCCACCATGATCCGCTCGGCCCGCCGCGCCACCGTGCGGGCAAGGTGAAGTGCGGCCGCCGCCGGCGTGCCGCCGTTCAGCACGAAGGATTTGAGCGGCTGCAGTTCCTTGTTGAGGAGGTCGATGTCCTTCTCGACGCGATCGGTCTGCGAGGCGACGATACGCAACGGCTCATAGCTGAGCGGCTTGCCGTCATCCGGCACGGCGAGATCGGCGCCGAGATCGAAAAGGTCGTTCTGGATGCGGGACAGCATGGCGTCGATCGAGGGATGGCCGTCAACGGTGTGGATGCGGGCCATGCCGATGCAGGCATTGGCCTCGTCGACCGTGCCGTAGGCGTCTATGCGCAGGTCGGATTTCAGCCGCCGCTCGCCGGTGCCGAGGCCGGTGGTGCCGTCGTCGCCGGTGCGGGTATAAATCTTGTTGAGCTTGACCACGCGCCGCCTCTCCGGTCACTTGCGGGTGAAATACACCGCCAGCATGATCAGCACCAAGGCGATGAACTGCAACAGCACGCGCGCCTGCATCAGCTTGTTGGAGGTCATGCTGGAGCCGCCGCGCAGCATGTTGATCAGACCACGGATCAGGACGAACACCACGGCGAGCATGACGAGGACGGCGAGGATATTGAAGACGGTTGCCATAGTCTTTTTCCAATCAGTTCCGTTCAGGCGCGTTTGGCGAGCAGGCGGTAGAGCAACGATGCCGGCAGGATGCGTTTGAGGATTACGCCGATCCTGGCCGGCACTGTTACCACATAGTGTGGGCGTGGGCGCCGCGACAGAAGCGCATGGCGCAACGCGGTGTGGACCACCTCCGGTCCGGGCTTCAGCCGCGAGGCGCTGCCGCCGGCTCGCAGCCGCGCCAGTTGCGCCTCGTAGTCAGCGCGGTGGACGGAATGCTCATGATCGATGTTCTTCAGGAACCAGAACAGCCCGTTCGAGGCGATCTTCGACGTCACCGGCCCCGGCTCGATCAGCGAGACATGGATGCCGCTGCCCTGAAGCTCCTGATGCTGGCACAGCATCAGCCCTTCCAGCGCGTGCTTGGAGGCCGAGTAGGCGCCGCGAAAGCGGACCGGCGTCAGCCCGAGGATGGAGGAACAGTGGACGAGCCGGCCATGGCCCTGGCGGCGCATCACCGGCACGATGCGGCGGGTGAGATCGTGCCAGCCGAAGAGATTGACCTCGAACTGCTCTTTGAGCGCCGAAACCGGCAGGTCCTCGACGGCCCCGGGCTGCGCATGGGCGCCGTTGTTGAACAGCGCGTCGAGCCGTCCGCCTGTGCGCTCCAGCACCGAGGCGACCAGCGCCTCGATCGAGGCGGGCTCGCGATAGTCGAGATAGAAGGTCTCGATGCCGTCGGCCTCGAGCGCCGCGATGTCGGCCGGCTTGCGCGCCGTCGCGAACACCCGCCAGCCTTCCGCCTTCAGCGCCCGGGCGCAATGGGCGCCAATCCCGGAAGAGGCACCGGTAACGATGATGGTGCGCGGCGCGTTCACGGCGGAGTTTGACCTAGGGTTGCCATTTGCCGCATTCCCTTCCCATATTCGCGGCGTCGAGACAATCGAAGGGAACACGGTACGTGTTGCGGAAGATCGTCGCCCTGCGCCGCGTGCTCTATGACGCGATCGGTCACTTCAACACCGATGACGGCTGGGCGATGGCCAGCCATCTGGCGATCACCTCGCTGATGGCGCTGTTCCCGTTCCTGATCTTCGCGACGACGCTGGCGAGCTTCCTCGGCGCGCAGGCCTTCGCCGACACCGCCGTCCATCTGGTCTTCGACACCTGGCCGGAGCAGATCGCCAAGCCGATCGCGCGCGAGGTGCTGAACGTGCTCACCGTCAGGCGCACCGACCTGTTGACCTACGGCGTGCTGCTCGCCGCCTACTTCGCCTCGAACGGCATCGAGGCGCTACGCACCTCGCTCAACCGCGCCTATCGGGTGTCGGAAACGCGCGGCATCATCTATCGCCGCGTCCAGAGCATCATCTTCGTGCTGATCGCCACAGCCTGTTTCCTGGCGATCAGCGTGCTCCTGGTGTTCGCGCCGCTCTTGGCGCGGCTGGCGGAGGCCCATCTCGAATGGATCAGGCCCTATATGGGCACGATCACCCTATGGCGCTACATCATCGCCTCGACGGTCATCGTCATCGGCCTGTTCGCGGTGCACTTCTGGCTGCCGGCAGGCAAGCGCCGCTTGCTGTCGATCGTGCCGGGCATCATCTTCACGCTGGCGGCCTGGCTGGCCGGCTCGACCATCTTTGCCACCTATCTCGACCATTTCTCGTCCTATGTGACGACCTATGCCGGCCTCGCCTCGATTATGATCGCGGTCGTCTTCCTCTACATCGTGTCGGCGATCTTTATCCTTGGCGGCGAGCTCAATGCCGCAATCAGCCGCTATCTCGAGGCGCGCGCCCGCATCGGTTGAGACCGTCCGGGGCTGGCCGGCCGCGCGGTCGCCAGCCCGACGCCGAGCGTGGCGATCGCCATGCCGACGATCTGCAGGAGGTTGAGATGCTCGCCGAACAGCGCCCACGCGATGACCGCGGTGACCGCCGGAACGAGGTAGAACAGCGAGGCGACCTTCGACATCTCGCCGTCGCGGATCATCACCATCAGCAGGAAGATGGCGCCGATCGACAGTACCAGCACCAGCCAGGCCAAGGCGAAGATCAACTCGCCATTGATGGTGACGGTGCGCGTCTCGAAGGCGAGCGAGGCGAGCACCATCAGCGCGGCGCCGCCGACATATTGCCACATCGTCGCGGTCACCAGGTCGCCGCCGGAGGCGAAGCGTTTCTGCCAGACGGTGCCGGCGCTCATGGCCAGCACCGAGACCAACGAAGCGGTCAGCGTCGCAGCGGTGACGCCGCCGCCAACGGCTCCAAGCTTCGGCCACAGCACGATGACGACGCCGACCAACCCGACGGCGAGGCCGATCCAATGGCGTGGCAGGATCGCCTCGCCGAGGAACTTGCCGGCAAGCACCGCCGTGATCAGTGGCTGCAGGCCGACGATCAGCGCCGAGAAGCCGGCGGGCATCCCCCTGTGGATCGCCCAGAACACGGCGCCGAGATAGACGCCATGCATCAGCAGGCCGGCAACCGCGGCGTGGCAGGCCTCCGCGCGGGAGGCTTTCCTGGAGCCGAGCACGGTCGTGAGAACGGCGAGCAGGATGGCGGCCAGGACGAAGCGCGCGGCCAGGAAGGTGAAAGGCTCTGCCCAGGGCATGGCATAGCGCGCGCCAATGAAGCCGGTCGCCCACAGGACGACGAAAGAGGCGGGGATGAACCGCTTGATGCTGTGCATGTCCGGGGGGCCTGTCGCTTGGGTGAAGAGGTAACTAGCGCGATTGCTCTAATGCCGTTCAATCCGGCAATCAAAACGAAACGATTGATCCATAAGCTCACTCGAATTCAACACAGGGCGCCACGACAGCCGATAGCTGCCGTTGGATCAGGGGCATGGCGTTCAGCGCGCCATGGGCAGGCATGCTTTTGCATCTCGACACAAGCTGGCTGCTGATGACGGTTGCGACCGTCGCGGTCTTCGGCTTCTTCTTCGGCACCGCGCTCGACGCCATCATGCAGGAGGACGGTTTCGGCTCGACCGGCAACACGCTCCTGTTCACGCTTGGCTTCTTCGTCGCGATCATGGTCGCCAACGAGCACGGCATCAGCCTCAGGGACCTCAAGCTGGCGGTTGCCTGCGGCCTGGGCGGCGCCTTTACCTTCATCAGCGGCATGGCGCTGATCAAGGCAGGCCTGGCGCGCTGGTGATGGGTACGCCGATATTCAGGTGAGGCCGGCCTGCGAATGGCGGTTTCCTGCGCTTCCGGTGCTCACGTACTTGAAGTACGCTCCGCTCCGATTCTCGGAACCCGCCATTCTCGACTCGGCCTGACCTGAATCTCAGCATACCCAGTTCGAGGAATCCTAAAGGCCGACCAGCCGCCGGACATCGTCCGGCGAGGCGCCGGCCTGCCTGAGCGCGGCGAGGCCGGTATCGCCGAGGCTCTTCGACAGCTTGCGGCCGTCCGGGCCGAGGATCAACGGGTGGTGGAAATAGGCCGGCTGCGGCAGGCCGAGCAGGTCCTGCAGAAGGCGCTGAACGCCGGTCGCCAGGAACAGGTCCTTGCCGCGCACGACATGGCTGATGCCTTGCAGCGCGTCGTCGACGACCACGGCGAGGTGATAGCTCGTCGGGATGTCGCGCCTTGCCACGATCACGTCGCCCCAGTCCTGCGGCCGCGCCTCGATGCGCCGCGTGCCGCCGAGTGTGTCGTCACGGAATTCGGTCCATGACAGGTCGGCGGAAACGCGCGCCATCGCCTTTTCGATATCCAGCCGCCAGGCGAAGGGCAGGTTCTCGGCGATCCGTCGCTTCCGTTCCCTGATCGGCAAGGCCTTGTCCATGGCGGGATAGAGCGGCACGCCGTCGGGATCGCGCGGCCAGTCGCGACCGCGTTTCTCGCTGCCGGCGATATGGGCCCGGATCTCGCCACGGCTCATAAAGGCGGGATAGATGAGCTCTTCCCCAATCAGCCGGTCGAGCACTGCCTGGTATTCGGCGAAATGCTCGGACTGGCGGCGCACCGGTTGTTCCCAGGCCAGCTCCAGCCATTCCAGGTCGCGATAGATGCCGGCTTCGAATTCCGGCGTGCAGCGCGTGGTGTCGATGTCCTCGATACGCAGCAGCAGGCGGCCGCCCGCCGCCGATGCCAGTTTCTGGTTGAGCAGCGCCGAATAGGCATGGCCGAAATGCAGGTCGCCATTCGGGCTCGGCGCGAAGCGGAATGTCAGCAGCGTCATCTCTTTGGCGGCAATCGGGTTGTGCGGCGCTTTCGCCGGTTGCTACTTTGCATTGGCCATCAATTGCCATTTCGTACGCGTCCTGGGAACAAGCAAACATGCAGCGCATCGCCAGTGTCGACGACATCGCGCGGGGCCTCGACGCGCTCTGCCGCATCGACCCGCGGCTGGAGACGGTGCGCGGCATGGCGGGCGATGTGCCGCTCAGGCTCTCCGAGCCGGGCTTCAGGAGCCTGGCCTCGATCATCGTCTCGCAGCAGGTGTCGCGCGCAAGCGCCGATGCGATCTTCGGCCGGCTGACCAGGCTGCTCGACCCGCTGACGCCGGAAGCGGTGCTGGCCGCCGGCGAGGACATTTTTCGCGAGGCCGGGCTGTCGCGGCCGAAGCAGCGCGGCCTGCTCGCCGTCGCCGGCGCCGTGGTCGAGGGGCTCGACCTGCACCATCTCTGCCGGCTCGATGCCGATGAGGCGATCGCGGCGATGACAGCGGTGCCGGGCATCGGTCCGTGGACGGCGCAATGCTACCTGCTGTTCGCCGCCGGCCATCCCGACGTCTTCCCGGCGCGGGACGTCGCGCTGCAGAGCGCGGTCGGCCATGCGCTGGGCATCGACCCGCGTCCGCCTGAGAAAACGCTTATCCGCCTCGCCGAATCATGGAGCCCGTGGCGAGGTGTCGCGTCGCGGCTTTTCTGGGCCTATTATCGTGAAACGCGGGGAAGGGACGCCGCGCCACCGGCGTAAATCCGTAAAAAAGCCCTAAAATCATGCGTTTTTGACATTTCGGGCGCGCGACAATCCGCTTCACATCCCTGTCATGTCGGGCTTACAGTATCCGCGCCGATCGGTTACGGCGCCGTGCATCCGGTTGGATGCTCAAAAGACGCCGTAAGACTTTTGAAGTTGCGCATGATCCTTTCCGAAAATCGTTCGATTTTCGGGGTCATGCGCGGAGCCAAGGAGGTCAACGACGTGACGGTTGCCGTATCTCCGGATGGGCTTCCAGCACTGGTGCTGAACGCGGACTACCGTCCGCTCAGCTATTACCCGCTGTCGCTCTGGTCATGGCAGGATGCCATCAAGGCGGTGTTCCTCGAGAGGGTCAACATCGTCGCCGAGTACGAGCATGCCGTATCGTCGCCGACCTTCTCGATGAAGCTGCCCAGCGTCGTCAGCCTGAAGGCCTATGTGAAGCCGTCAAGGCATCCGGCCTTCACCCGCTTCAACGTCTTCCTGCGCGACCGCTTCCAATGCCAGTATTGCGGCACGCCTGACGACCTGACCTTCGACCATGTCATCCCGCGCCATCGCGGCGGCGCGACGACCTGGGAGAACGTGGTCGCCGCCTGCTCACCCTGCAACCTCAGGAAGGGCGGCATGATGCCGGCGCACGCCAAGATGTGGCCGCTGCAAAAGCCCTATCAGCCGACGGTGCACGACCTGCACAACAACGGCCGCCTGTTCCCGCCCAACCATCTGCATGAAAGCTGGATGGATTATCTGTACTGGGACGTCGAACTGGAACCGTAGAGTTCGGCAGAAATCCGCGAGCCCGGCCGTCTTCCGCAGCTTTCTGCGCTTCCGGTGCTCACGTACTTAGGTACGCTCAGTCCCGGTTCTCGAAAGCCGCGCCAGCCAATCCGGGCTGGCGAATTTCTGGACGAACTCTGCGTCGCCAGATCACGCGGTCAGTCGCGCGAAAGGGCGCTGCGGAAGGCGACGGCGGCGAGGATGAAGCTGGCGATGGCGTTCCAGCCGGCCAGCGACAGGCCGAGGATGCGCAGCGCCGCCTTGTCGCAGGAGGGCGGCACGAACTTGTCGAGCGCGTCGAGCACGCCCTTGCCGCCGGTGTCGACCGGGCCGGCGCCGGCGGTGCAGTCGGCCGGGCCCGGCCACCAAGCCCATTCGACGCCGGAGTGGTAGACGCCGAGATAGAGGCCGTAGAGCATCAAGAGGCCGCCGACGGCGAGCAGGCCTCGCGTTAGCCAGGCCGGCGCCTTGAGCAGCGAGGCGATCGCCGCCAACAGCATCAGTGGCGCGCCGACGTAATAGGGCGTGCGCTGCTCCAGGCAGAGGTGACAGGGGATGTAGCCGCCAATGTACTGGAAGGCGAGCGCCGAGCCGACGGTGGCGGCCATGGCGACGGCGAGGAACAGGGCGGCGCGCGTCCGCTGGCGTCCGGTGTCGGCATTCATGGTCGCTGTCATCGAAGGTGGTTCGTTTGCGTGGTCGCTATGCGTGGGCGTATCTGACGAGGATATAGAGCAAAATAAGGGCAGCGGCGCCGGCGCCGACGATCATGCCGAGGCGCTTCTCGATGAACTCCTTGATCGATTCACCATAGCGGCGCAGCAGCCAGGCCAGCAGCAGGAAACGAGCGCCGCGCGCCACGATGGCAAGGCCGATGAAGAGCAGCAGATTGACGCCGATGACGCCCGACAGGATCGTCACCACCTTGATCGGCGGCAAATGAGCGGCGCCCGAGGTGATCAGCATCAGGATGATGAAGCCGATGCCGGACGACGTGCGCAGCGCTTCGAACTCGTCGTATTTGCCATAGAATTCGAGGATCGGCTTGGCCACCGCCTCATAGGCGTAGTGGCCGATGAACCAGCCGAAGACGCCGCCGAGCACCGAAGCGGCGGTGGCGATCAGCGCGTAGCGGTAGGCGCGCTCCGGCTTCGACAGCGCCATCGGCAGATAGAGCACGTCCGCCGGCACCAGGAACACGGAACTCTCGACGAAGGCGATGAAGGCCAGCCACCATTCGGCGGATTTGCGCGCTGCCAGCGAGAGCGTCCAGTCGTAAAGTCCGCGAAGCATCGGCTCTCCTGTGATTGCGCCGCCTTCACTGCACTGTCCACGCATGTCGTTTTGCGCGACATGCAGCGACGCGCCGCTTGTCTAGAAAGATTTTCCGCGCCGCACAATGGCAGCACCTTCACGAAACCGAAAGGTGAAGATTGGTCGCGGGCGTAATGCGGATCGGGAAACTCGCCAGTTGACGAACAGGCCCGCAACCGTATAGTCCGCGCCCATCCAGGCCGCCCGGCCTGAGCCCCTATGGCGGAATTGGTAGACGCGCTCGACTCAAAATCGAGTTCCGCAAGGAGTGCTGGTTCGATCCCGGCTAGGGGCACCACTTTCAATAATCAGGCAGCGGGCCTTCTGGAAACGTCCGCCGTACCGATCCGGTGATGGAGGCACGATGATGAATCGTGCGGTCAGCAAGGCCTATCGCTCGGTGAAAGCACGCGCGAAGGAATCGAGCATCGGCCGTGCGAGATACTCGAAGAAGGTGCGATTGCCGGTGTTGATGAACGCCTCGACCGGCGTTCCCGGGTAAAGCTGGTCGGCTTTCACGCCGGGCGGCAGGGCGTCGGCAATCTTAAGCCTGGCGCGGAAATAGGGTTCGCGCGTGGTCTGGTCGATCAGGCGGTCGGCGGAGATCTCGCTCACCGTCGCCGACACCTCCGGCGTCAGGCGCATGTTGAGCGCCGACAGCCTGAGCTTCGCCGGCTGGCCGACGCTCACCTGGTCGATGTCCTTCGGCCTGAGCTTGGCATCGACGTTCAGGCCCGATGCCGTCGGCAGGATCTCCATGATCTTTTCGCCCGGCGCGATCACGCTGCCCGTGGAATTATAGGTCGACGACACCACGATGCCGGCGGCCGGCGCCTTGATCGTGGTGCGCCGAAGCACCGCTTCGGCCGCTCTGATGCGCTCCTCGATGTCGGCGAGGTTGGTGCGGACCTCGTCGAGCCTGGTCAGCGCTTCTTCCACGCGCTGCGTGGTCAGCCGCTCGACCTGCACCTGCGCCTCGACGATCTGGGAGTTGGCCGCGGCGAGGTTTGCCTCCAACGCGCCGGCCTGGCCGACGAGATCGGCCTCAGAGCGCAGAAGCTGCGAGTATTCGGTGCGGTTGGTGAGGCCCTTGTCCAGCAGGCTGGTCTTGATGCCGAGCTCCTTCTTCACGACATCGGCCTGTTGCTCGATGGCGAGTTTCTGGGCGTTCAGGCCCACGACCGACTCGCGGTGCATAGCGACCCGCTGCGCCATGATCGATTGTTCGGAGTGGAAGCGCGCGAGCCTGGCGTCGAATTCCTTCTGCTGTTCCCGGACAAGATTTTCGAAATCCTGCTGGAACGGCGCCGGCGCTGCCTCGGTGATCGGCGCAAGCCTGTCCAGTCCGTCGCGCTCGGCTTCGAGGCGCGCCGCGCTTGCCTTGAGCGCGATCGACTGCCTGGTCAGCCGGTTGAGGTCAGCTTGCGCCGCCGTCCGGTCGAGGAGGATGAGGTCCTGGCCCTGCCGCACGCGGTCGCCCTCACGGACGAGCAGTTGCTGGATGATGCCGCCCTCGGGCTGCTGGATCAGGATGTTGCCGCCAGTGGCCGATATCGTGCCTTGCGTGATCACCGCGCCGGACAGCGGCGCGCTCATCGCCCAGTAGCCGAAGCAGCCCGCGAAGATTGCGATTGCCCCATACCCGGCCAGCGCCACACGGCGGAAGTCGGTGCGCGGATGGCCGTCGAAGGTAAGGCTCTCGGCTGTCATCGACTTACGATCCGAAGCGGGTGCCGTGTGCGCGCATCGTCTGCGCGAACGAGCCCGTCACCACGGTGCCCTGCTGTGCAGGCAGACCCTTGGCCACCGACGACTGGCGCAACACCTCGCCGCTCGGACCGAAGGCTTCGATCACGCCGCCGCGCAAAAGCATCACGCGGTCGCAGGCCGCGGCGATCGATGGGCGATGCGTGATCACGATCGTCGTGACGCCGGCGGCTTTCGCTGCCGAAAGCACCGCTTCGAGCGCCATCTCGCCGCTGCCGTCGAGATGGGTGCTGGGCTCGTCCAGCACGAGGATCCGCGGATTGCCGTAGAAGGCGCGCGCCAGCCCGATCCGCTGTCGCTCGCCGCCCGACAGCGTCCTATCCGACGGACCGACCATGGTCTGGTAGCCATCGCGCAGCGCCAGAATCAGATCATGCGCCTCGGCGCGCCTTGCCGCCTCGATGATCGCGGCGTCGTCCGCTTCAGGGTCGAAGCGGGCGACGTTGTCCGCGATCGGTCCAGGAAAGAGCTCCACCTCCTGCGCGAGATAGCCGATATGCCTGCCAAGCTGGTTTTCGTCCCAGGTCTTGACGTCGGCCCCGTCGATCCGCACCAGGCCGCCGGTCGGTCGAGCCGCGCCGACAAGCAATCGAGCGAGCGTCGATTTGCCGGCGCCGCTCGGGCCGACGATCGCCACCGCTTCGCCCGCGGCGATCGCGAAATTCAGCCGCTTGAGGATGGGCTCCGTGCCGAACGGAGCGTTCGGCGCGATGAAGAAAAGATCCTGCACGGAAATCGCGCCGGAAGGATCCGGCAGGGACAGCTTCCGCGCTTTCGCCGGATGTGCCGCAAGCGCGATCTCCAGCCGCTTCCACGCCCGCCTGGCGTCGACGATCTGCCGCCAGGATCCGATCAGCTGGTCGAGCGGCTGCAGCGCACGCGACGAGACCAGCGAGGAGGCGAAGATCATGCCGGCCGTCATCTGCCCTTCGAGCACCAGCCATGCGCCGGCGCCGAGTATCGCGAGCTGCAGCATCATGCGCAGCGCCCGTGAGGCGCCGCTGAAGATCGCGTTGGCGCTCGCCGAGCGGTCATGCAGGACAAGCGCGTCAGCCACATGCCGTCCCCAGACCCGTGCGGCGTTCTCGACCATGCCCATGGCGCGCAGCGTGTCGGCATTGCGGGCGAAGGCTTGTTCCGCTTGGGCGGCGACGGCCGAACGCCCCGCCGACAAGGCATCGTCCCTGCCGATGGCAAGCTGGTTGGCCACCACCAGGAGAAGCAACAGCACGGCGCCGGCGAGTGTCAGCCAGAACAGGACGGGATGGATGAGATAGAGCAGAGCGAGGAAGACGGGAGTGAAGGGCAGGTCGAACAGCACTGCCACGCCGCGCGACCTGATGAAGGCGCAGACCGAGGCAAGGTCGCGCAGCGGCGACAAGCCGCCAGCATATCTGGCGCCTAGCGCGGCGGCGAATGTCGTCGCCCCCAGCCTGCCATCGACCGTCGCCGCGACGCGCTGCGCGTAGATGGCCCGCACCGCGTCGAGGAAGCCGAGAAAGGCGAGCGCGATCACCGCGATCGCCGAAAGGTAGAGCAGCGTCTCGACGCTCGAGGACGGCAGGACGCGGTCATAGACCTGCAGCAGGTAGAGCGGGATCACTAGCAGCAGGATGTTGATCAGTAACGAGAAGATGCCGACATCGGCGATGGCGCGCCTGAACACCGGTCGCAGGCTTGACTGCCTGGTCGTGCCCGCATTCGCGCGAGGAGCATGGTCCTGAGACATGCGCACGGACGCCTAGACCGCGTGCTCGCCCGTGACGTTCAAATGGCTCTGCTGCAAATCGTCCAGCGTGTAGGCGTGGATATAGTCGATCTTCATCTGAGCCGGCGTGGCGAGATGGTCCGGCGGCGCGCCGGCCTGACCGCCGATCGCGAGATCAACCAGCATGTACATGGGCTTGTTCATGTCGGACGGCGTTGCCGCCTCCGCGACCTGCACGCCGTCATAGGTCCAGACCAGCTTGTCCGGCGTCCACAGCAGGCCGTAGGTGTGAAAGCCGTCGGTGTCGGAGACATTCACCGTCGATCCGACCTTGGTGTGGGTTCCCGTCTCATTCGTGTGCGCGGTCATCAGAAGCGAGTTCGGACTTTGGCCATACATTTCCACGACGTCCAATTCCGGCGGCCACGAGCCGTCTTCCGGCAGCAGCCAGAAGGCCGGCCAGGCGCCGGTGTTTTCCGGCAGGTCGGCCCTCATTTCGAAATAGCCATTGGTCTGGGCGAAGGTGTCGTGCGTGGTCAGGATGCCGGAGGTGTATTCATAGTTGTTGATAAGCGGCTTGATGTCGGCCGACGCCTGGGCCGCGGTGATGGTCAGCACGCCGTCGTCGACGCTGAATGGGTGGACCGAACTCGTCGGCGCGTAATTGGCGTCGATGTACCATTGTAGCTCGTTGTTCTGGGTGAGCGTGCTGCCGTTCGGCGCCCCCCACCAGAAGTTGGTGTCCCAGGTGCCGCCCTGGCTATTGTGAAGGCTGAGCGTGTTGAAATCGTCATTGAAGGACAGCGTCATTCCGGACTTGTCGATCGGCAGCTCGAACTGGCCGGCCGACAGCTTGTCGGCAGTGGTGTTGTTGAACACCAGCACCTCGTTCGATCCGAGATTCAGCAGAAGGTTCGCTCCGGCCTGGATCAGCTGCGCCTTGACGTCGTCGAACGACATGAAGTCGTAGCCGTTGAGACGGATGGTGTCGTCGGCGCCGAAATCGGTGATCAGGTCGCTTCCGTGGCCCTTGGTGATGATGAACGTGTCGGCGCCGCCACCGCCGATCAGTACGTCGTTGCCCAGGCCGCCGTCAAACGTCTGGCTGCCGGTACCGCCCTTGATTATGTTGTCGACCGAATTGCCGAACGCGTAACGATTGGCGCCGGTGACAACGAGGTTCTCGAAATTGTTGGGGAGCTTGTAGCTCATCCAGGTGTCGATCGTGTCGATGCCTTCGCCGGGCAGCTCGACGGCCCGGTTGATCGTCGAATAGAGATGGTAATAGTCGTCGCCCGCGCCGCCATACATGGTGACGTTGACGCTGGTGTTGCCCCAGAAAGAATCGTTGCCGGATGTGCCGCGCAGTTCCGGCCCGGCCCCGGTTGCAGAGAACCAGTGGGTGGAAGCGCCGGTGTAGGGAAGGGGAATGCCTTTTGCGTTGACGACACTGGTCATCGGACGATCCTTCCTCGGAATGCCGGCCTGTTGGAGCCGCTCGATAGGAGTTCAAGCGACCGCTTGCGGACCAACGTTGTAGTGCAAATCATCGTTCCAAGGAATCACCATATAGTACAGGGAAAAAGGTATTTTCCTCGATTAATTCTTATGAGTGAATAGAATGAGGAATCTCTAATACAATTAAAGCGCGAAGCCGGACCAATTTTACTCAATATTGCTGGAATTCTGCCAAATGTTTAGGCAAATCGCTGTGGCAGGATGCATTTTGATTTGAGGCGCTCGCCTCGTCCTGGCGAGGCAGGCCTAGCGCATGTTCCCGGTATGCCCCTGCGAGTATCGTCCGGGCAGCGGCCACACCGTCAGCCCATGAGGCTCAAGGCCGACGGGAATCCTGATGACGGCGCCGGACGTGGTGTCGAACATGTAGACTTCGCTGTCGAAGCGGCCGGACAGCCAGAGCTGCTTCCCATCGGCGCTGATGTTGCCCATATCGGGGCTGCCGCCGCCCGGGACGGGCCACTGGGCGATGACCGAGCGGGTGGCGAAGTCGATCACCGTGACGCTGCCTGGCCCCTTGGCGCGACCCTGCTCCATCTTGTGCGAGCCGCGGTTCGAGACATAGAGCCGCCTGCCGTCGCGGCTGACGACGAAGCCATGCGCGCCGATGCCGGTGGGGACGAAGCCGATTTCGGCAAAACTGTCGCCGTCGATCAGGAAGACGCCGTCATTCATCATGTCGGCGACGTAAAAGACCTTGCCGTCGGGCGAGAGCCGTATGTCCTGCGGCATGCCCATCTTCGAGAGGTCGAGATGGCCAAGCACCTTCTGGTTCTTCAGGTCGACCTTGAGCAGCCCACCATCGCCGTATTCGCAGGTGAAGATCGCGTAGGAGCCGTCGACGGAGAAATCGGCGTGGTTGATGCCGGCGCAATCGGGCGTCAGGATGACTGACTTCAGCGCCATGGTCGCGGGGTCGCGCAGGTCGAGCTGGCGCAAGGCTTCGTCGACGATGATGGCCGAGCTGCCGTCGGGCATGAAGTACATGTTGTAGGGGTCGTCGACCGGGACCTGCCGGCTGGGCTTGCCGGTCTTCGGGTCGACCTCGGTCAGGCTGCCGTTCTTGCCCGTTCCGTTGTTGGCGACCCACAGCGTCTTGAGGTCCCAGGAGGGGACGACGTGCTGCGGCTTGCTGCCGACGCTGAACCTGTCGACCTCCTTCAGGGTCGCGGTGTCGATCACCGAGACGCTGTTCGACGACCGGTTGGGCACATAGACACGCGGCAGTGTGCCGGCCGTGGCCGGGCTGAGATGGCCGGCGGTCGTATGGCTGTAGACGTTGACGGACGGCGCGCCGCAATCCTCGGGACAAGAGCCGGCCAGGGTCCGGGCCGGCAGCAGGGCAAGCAGGAGAGCCGGCGCGAGGCCGGCATGACGCAGGATGGTCCTGATCAACTGGATTGCCTTGCGATGAATGCCGACCGGATTCGGCTGCCGAAAGCCATGCGCTCGCCGTTCCTCTAGCGTCGTTTCAGCAGGCTGCGCATGCGGTTGCGCAGGATGCGGGCCATGTTGCGGGTCTCGCGGTAGAGATGCAGCTGCGAGGCCGCCTGGCGGGCGAGGCGGTCGGCGTCGGGCGACAGCCCAAGCACCAGCGTGCCCATCGGTTTGCGCTCCGTCCACAGCCGGCTCATCACCGGATGGTCGGGCACGGCGCAGGAATCGGTCACCACGATATTGGGATCTTCGAGGTTCTGCCTGGTCACCTCGATCATCAGCAGCGTGCCCGGCGAGTAGGCCGACAGCGTCTCGTCATAGGCGGTCTTCCAGGTGTACGCGACGCCGGCCTCGACGAAGACGATCAGGCAAGCGATGGTGCGGCCGTCGAGCGTCAGCGAGTGGATGCGGCAGAGGTCGTGCTCAGCCAGCCGGTGCACGGCCTCGCGGGCGAAGGCGGCGCGGTAGCGGTCGATCGCCATGGCGGTGCGCTCGCGGCCCTTCCAGCCGGCCGCCTCCAGCGTCAGGAAGGCCTCGATGGCGTGCCGGATATCTTCCGGTCCGCGCGCCACGATGTGCTCGAGCTGGCCAAGATCGGCCAGGCGGCGCTTCAGGCGACGGAATTCGCGGTAGTGGTGCGAGCGCAGCGACGCCTTGAGGTAGTCCTCGCCGTCGGCCTCGCTTTCGAGCATCGGGCGATCCATCTTGCCGGTGGTGACCATCGTCAGGCCGCGCGTGTCGGCGAAGGTGGTCAACAGGCTCGCCACCGGTCCGTCCAGCCGGATGTCGGGCAGCACGAAAACCTTCGGCATCTTGAGGTGCGGCCTGGACAGCATCGAGACGAAATCCTCGATGACGCCGACCGGATCGTCGCGGTCGACCAGCGGCGTGCCGAGCGGGCCGAACGGGCTCGACCAGGTGCGCATGACAGGGACGCCGAGCGGGATCGCCGGCCGCTCGACCGAGAACGGCACCAGCAGGCGCAGCCGGTTGCGGTATTCGTCGCCGTCGCGGATCACCGCCAGCTTGACCTCGCGGTCCTCGAGCCTCGGCATGGCCGGTGCCAGGAAGCGCGGGTTGAAGAAGACGTTGGGCTCGATGGTGCGGGTGCAGAGATAGTCGAGTTCCTCGACCAGGTCGAAGCCGGCGGAGGCCGGATAGATGGCAAGCTTGCGCTCCGGCCGGTTGTTGGCAAGGATCTCGATATGGGCGGGGTCGGCGTCGCGCGTCAGGCCGGCAAGGCCTTGCACCATGGCGCCGGCCGGGCCGCCGCTGGTTTCCTCAAGCAACGGGATGGCGGCCATCAGGCGTTCCCCTTCCTGGCGGTCGCGAAGATCAACATGACGATGCCGAGCTTGCGCCAGACGGTGAAGGTGAGCGCGCTGGCCTCGAAGACCATGGCGAGGCTGGTGGCGATCGCCGCGCCCCAGAGGTGGAAGAAGGGGATCAGCACGACGTTGAGGCCGATGTTGAAGGCGAGCGTCATGGCGTAGACGGCGGCGCAGATGTTCTGGTTGCCGCTCATGGTGAGCAGGCTCTCGCACGGGCCGACGGCGGCGCGCGCCACGACGCCAAAGACGAGCAGGAACAGCAGCGGGTAGCCGGCGGTGAATTCGGGGCCGAACAGAACCAGCATCGGCTGTCCCAGCGCCAGCACCAGCAGCGCCATCAGCAGCGAGGGCCAGAAGGTCCACGACACCGTCTCACGGGCGAAGGCGGCAAGCCGATCCGGCTCGCCATGGGTGAACTGGGCATAGCGCTGGGCGACGCCGGCCTTGACGGCGAAATAGACGAAATGCACCAGCGCCAGCGTCTTCACGGTAGCGAAATAGACGGCGACGTCAGCCGGATCGAGATAGGCGCCGACCATCAGCACGTCGGCGTTGGTCAGCAGGAAGAAGAAGCTCTCGACCAGGAAGATCGGCAGCGAGACCATGAACCATCGCGCGAAATGCACCTTCATCGGACCGGGCACGAGCTTGCGGTCGATGCGCGCGGTGACGCCCATGAACTGGCCGATCGTGGTGGCATAGCTGGCGGCGATCGAGGCGAAGATCGCGGTCCTGGCATCGGGCGCGTAGCCCGCCGCCAGCATCAGCGCCATGAACACCAGGATCAGCACCGGCCGCACCAGATAGGTCGGCGACAGCGCGGACAGCGCCCATGAATTCGCCCGCGCCAGCCCTTGCAGGAGATCGCCCAGCGCGATCATCGGCAGGCAGATGACGCCGAGGATGAAGGGCACGACATAGTAGTTCTCGATCCAGGGCGAGAACAGCCAGACGCCCAGCGCGCCGAGGCCGGCAATGGCCGTCGAGGCAACCAGCACGAACAGCCGGCTCGCCACGACGATGCCGCGCAGTTCGGCGAGCAGGCCGCGCTCGCGATATTCGGGGATGAAGCGGATGACGGAGGTGTGGAAGCCGAGGCAGGCGAGGTTGCCGACGATCACCATCGTCACCCAGACCAGCACGAAGATGCCGTATTCGAACGAGCCCATCCAGCGCGCCATCAGCACCTGGCTGACGAAGGCGATGACGGCGCTGATGATGCGGATGGCGAAGGCGATCAGCGACATGCGGCCGGCCTCGCCGCGCTCGTCGGCGGTGAACAGCACGGCATCGATGCGGCCAAGCAACGGGTTCACGCGCAGCGCCCAGCGCTGCGGCAATAACCGCCCGGCAGTCGTCGCCGCGGAAAAGCGCACCCCGATTATTCTCCGTTTTCCGCCTCTTTCCTGCGTTTCGATCTAGCGAAAACACATTAAGAAACGGTTGGGTGGGGAGCTTTCCTTCTCCCTATCACTATACGGGGCGAAGGCGCCGGCAGGCGAATGAGGGGCGGCGCAGCCCTTCTAAGCATCGCGCTGCCGCGAAGCGGATTGGTTTGCAGGAGCGGGCTGAGGAGATGGCAGGCCTCAAACGCCGGCGCCGCCCCTCATCCGGCCGTTCGGGCCACCTTCTGCCCGTGAACGGCGAGAAGGAAGAGGTGTCGCTCAAGCAAACGCGCCGTGGCAGTGCTTGTATTTCTTGCCGGAGCCGCAGGGGCAGGCCTCGTTGCGGCCGATCTTGCCCCAGGTCGCCGGGTTCCGCGGATCGCGGTTCTCCGGCGCGACGATCGCATTGGATTCCTGGCGCACCAGGAGTGCCGTCTCGCCGCCCTGGAAGTCGTCCTCGCCGGTGGTGCCGTCGATGTGGCTGCCGAACATGTCGGGGGCCTCGGGCGGCGGCGCTTCGGCGGCCTGGCGGACCAGCTCGACGCGCATCAGCTGCGCGGTGACAGCCTGGCGCAGATTGCCGAGCATGCCCTGGAACAGCTCGAAGGCCTCGCCCTTGTATTCCTGCAGCGGATCGCGCTGGGCATAGCCGCGGAAGCCGACGACCGAGCGCAGATGGTCGAGATTGACGATGTGCTCGCGCCAGAGGTGGTCCAGGGTCTGCAGCACCACCGAGCGTTCGACATAGCTCATCACGTCGGGGCCGAAACGCTCGGCGCGTTCCTTGGCTGCGGCCTCCGCGGCTGCGGTGATGCGCTCGCGGATGTCGTCCTCGGCGATGCCTTCTTCCTTGGCCCACTCCTCGACCGGCAGGTCGAGGTTGAGGAATTCGGCCACCTCGGCCTTGAGCCCGGCGACATTCCACTGCTCGGCATAGGCATTTTCGGGAATGTTCTTGGCGACGATCTCCTCGATGACGCCGTCGCGCATCTCGGCGACCGTCTCCGACAGGCCTTCGCCGTCCATAAGCTCGATGCGCTGCTCGAACACCACCTTGCGCTGGTCATTGGAGACGTCGTCATACTTCAACAGGTTCTTGCGGATGTCGAAGTTGCGCGCCTCGACCTTCTTCTGCGCCTTTTCCAGCGCCTTGTTGATCCAGGGATGGATGATCGCCTCGTCTTCCTTGAGGCCGAGCTTCTGCAGCATGCCGTCCATGCGCTCGGATCCGAAGATGCGCATCAGGTCGTCCTGCAGCGACAGGAAGAACTTCGAGCGGCCGGGGTCGCCCTGGCGGCCGGAGCGGCCGCGCAGCTGATTGTCGATGCGGCGCGATTCATGGCGCTCGGTGGCGAGCACGTAGAGACCGCCGGCGGCGAGCGCCTTTTCCTTCAGGCGGGCGACGTCGTCGCGGATTGCCTTTTCCTTGGCTTCGCGCTCCGGACCTTCCGGCAGGTCACCGAGTTCTTCGGCGATGCGCATCTCGGCGTTGCCGCCGAGCTGGATGTCGGTACCGCGGCCGGCCATGTTGGTAGCGATGGTGATGGCGCCCGGCTTGCCGGCCTGGGCGACAATGGCGGCCTCGCGCTCGTGGTGGCGGGCATTCAGCACTTCGAAATGCTTGAAGCCGTCCTTGCGCAGGCGCTCGGCCAGTTGCTCGGATTTCTCGATTGAGGTGGTGCCGACCAGGATCGGCTGGCCCTTGTCGCGCGCGTCCTTGATCTCCCTGACGATCGCCTTGTACTTCTCGTCGACGGTCCGGTAGACCTCGTCGTCCTCATCCTTGCGCACGACCGGCAGGTTGGTCGGGATCTCGGTGACCTCGAGATTGTAGATGTTGGCGAACTCCTCGGCCTCGGTCAGCGCCGTGCCGGTCATGCCGGCGAGCTTGTCGTAGAGACGGAAATAATTCTGGAAGGTGACGGAGGCCAGCGTCTGGTTCTCAGGCTGTATCGCCACGTGCTCCTTGGCCTCGAGCGCCTGGTGCAGGCCTTCCGAATAGCGGCGGCCGGGCATCATGCGGCCGGTGAATTCGTCGATGATGACGATCTCGCCGTTGCGCACGATATAGTCCTTGTCGCGCTGGAACAGCCGATGCGCCTTGAGCGCATTGTTGACATGGTGGACGATGGCGACGTTCTCGACGTCGTAAAGCGACTCGCCCTTCAGAAGGCCTGCGTCGCGCAGCATGTTCTCGAGCTTCTCGGTGCCTTCCTCGGTGAAGATCGAGGTCTTCTGCTTCTCGTCGATCTCGTAGTCGGCCGGGTCGAGCTTGAGCATGAAGGCGTCGATGGTGTTGTACATCTCCGAACGGTCCTCGAGCGGACCGGAGATGATCAGCGGCGTGCGCGCCTCGTCGACCAGGATGGAATCGACTTCGTCGACAATGGCGTAGCTGTGACCGCGCTGCACCATCTGCGCGCGCTCATATTTCATGTTGTCGCGCAGATAGTCGAAGCCGAGCTCGTTGTTGGTGGCGTAGGTGACGTCGGCGGCGTAGGCGGTGCGACGCTCCTCGTCGGAGAGGCCGTGGACGATGACGCCGACGGTGAGGCCGAGGAACTTGTAGATGCGACCCATCCATTCGGAGTCGCGGGTGGCGAGGTAGTCGTTGACGGTGACGACGTGGACGCCCTTGCCGGCGAGCGCATTGAGATAGACGGGCAGCGTGCCGACCAGGGTCTTGCCTTCACCGGTGCGCATCTCGGCGATGCCGCCATTGTGCAGCACCATGCCGCCGATCAGCTGCACGTCGAAGGGACGCAGGCCGAGCACGCGGCGCGCGGCCTCGCGCACGGTGGCGAAGGCCGGGATCAGGAGATCATCGAGCGAGGCGCCGTTGGCGATATCCTGGCGGAACTTTTCCGTGCGGCCGCGCAGCTCGGCGTCGGAAAGCGCCCGCATCTCGTTTTCCATTGCGTTGATGGCCTCGACCCGCGGCCGGGTCGCCTTCACCCGGCGATCGTTGGAGGAGCCGAAAACCTTACGGGCGAGACCGCCGAGACTGACCATCCAATGGCCCTTTCGATAGCATTCTTATTCGTTGCGACAGGCACCGGGCGGCCCCATCAAATCCGCGTGAAACGCGGACAAACGCAAAAAGCGCCCGGAAAACGGTTCTGGACGCAAAGTCGTTGGACAGATAAGAGGGGGCTCAAACGATGTCAACGCCGCGCTGGTCCTGCGGACCGCGCCAAATTCCGCCACGATCTGGCCGATCTGAAGCCATTCAGCCCAAGCAATCCCCACCGGAGTTAATCTTGATGACCTTATTGTTCCGCCGCGCGTCGCTCGCCAGCCTTGGCCTGGCATTCGGACTGTCGGCTCTTTCGCTGTCGCCGGTGATGGCGCAGGAAGCCGCCCCGGCCCAGCCGGCTGCCCCGGCCGCAGCCGCCAAGCCGGTCGATCCGAACACCGTGGTCGCGACGATCAACGGCCAGCCGCTGACCGAGGCGGACCTTGGGCTTGCGGAAGGCGAGCTGTCGCAGCAGTTCCAGCAGCTGCCGCCGGAACAGCGCCGCGCGGCCGCCCTTTCGGCGGCCATTGAGATCCGTGTCATGGCCGCCCAGGCGGTCGCCACCGGCCTCGACAAGGATGCCGACTTCCAACGCCGCATGGCCTTCCTGCAGCAGCGGGCGTTGCATGGCGAGATGGTCGAGAAGGGCGTCGTCGCCAAGGTGACCGACGCCGAGATTCGCGCCCGCTACGACCAGGAGATCGCCAACACACCACCGGTCAATGAGGTGCATGCCCGTCACATCCTCGTGAAGACCAAGGAAGAGGCCGAGGCGATCATCAAGCAGCTCGACGGCGGCGCCGACTTCCAGAAGCTTGCCAACGAGCACACCAGCGATCCGAGCGGCAAGTCCAATGGCGGCGATCTCGGCTGGTTCGGACCGGGACAGATGGTGCCGGAGTTCGACAAGGCAGCGTTCGCGCTCGAAGTGGGCAAATACACCAAGGAGCCGGTGCAGTCGCAGTTCGGCTGGCACGTCATCAAGCTCGAGGACAAGCGGGCCAAGCAGCCGCCGGCCTTCGAGGAGGTCAAGGACCAGGCCAAGCAGGCGGTCATCCGCGACAAGTATTTCGCGCTGGTGAAGCAACTGCGCGCCGACGCCAAGGTCGAGATTCCCGACGCCAACCTGAAGAAGGCGGTCGAGACGATCGAAAGCGGCAAGTAAGCCGGCGAGATGGAAGTCATGAAAAGGGCGCCGACCGGCGCCCTTTTTTGTTTCACGCAGAGCGTTTCACCTTTTCCTGGAAACGCTGAACCGCTCTATCTCTTTGTTTGACGCAATTCCGGACGGAACGCCGCTTCGCACTTTTCCTGGAATTGCCGCGGCAGACAGCCATAGCCAGCCGTCAACGAGTGCTGGAAATGCCCGAAATCAGATAGTGGACGGCGGCGCGCAATCTGGCCTCGTCCTCGTCGAGACGGTTGGTCAACAGATGCCGCCAGGCATAGGAGGCGATCAGGTCGGCGACGATCTCGGCATCGACGTCGGGCGCGACCTCGCCGCGCGCCTTGGCGCGCACGATCAACTGGCCGGTGTGGGCGCGGCGTCCGGCCGCGTAGCCGGCAAGGGCGGCGGCAGCCTGGCTATCCGACTGCGCCTCGGCGATTAGCGATCTGAACACATTGCCCGACGATGTAAGGCGCCAGTGCGCGAACAGGTTCTTCAGGAAGCCGACTAGGTCGTCCTCCAGATGGCCGGTGTCGGGGACGTTGACCCGCTTCTGCCGCTGGTAGACGTCGAGCAGCAGGGCGGCCTTGCTTGGCCACCAGCGATAGATGGTCGGCTTGCCGGCCCGCGCCCGGCGCGCCACCGCCTCGATCGAAAAGCCTGAATAGCCGGCCTCCGCCAGCACCGCCTCGGCGGCGTCGAGAATGGCGTCGGCGCTCTCGGGATTGCGCTTCGCGCCGATCGATTTGCGCCCGGGGCCGGGAGTCATGCTCATCCTGATCCTCCTTGGCCGGTGAGTCCGTCACCAATCATATTGGGTTGCCTGTGCAAACGAAACGCCCCGTTCCGGGTTGCGTGCCCGCGGTCCAGCTTGGAAGGCACGGCCAGGACGCCCCTTGCGTCGGCGCGCCGTATCGGGCAAACCGGCCTTCCCTTTGCGATTTCCGCCGCCCGAGGTCCCCATGTCCGCAACGATTTCGCCGCTCGCGCCGAAGAAATATCCGAAAATGCCCGCCATCGAAGGCGTGCGCATCGCCACCGCCGAGGCGGGGATCAAGTACAAAAACCGCACCGACCTTCTGGCCATGGTCTTCGATCCGGGCACCGCCGTCGCCGGCGTGTTCACCAAGTCGAAATGTCCGTCGGCGCCAGTCGATTTCTGCCGGCAGAACCTGGGCGCCGGCAAGGCGCGCGTGCTGGTCGTCAATTCCGGCAACGCCAATGCCTTCACCGGCAAGAAGGGCCGCGCTTCCACCGCGCTGACCGGCGAGGCGGCGGCCAAGGCGGCCGGATGCGCCACGTGCGAAGTGTTCCTGGCCTCCACCGGCGTCATCGGCGAGCCGCTCGACACAGCCAGGTTCAGCCATCTGCTCGCCGGGCTGGTCAAGGATGGCAAGCCCGATCTGTGGACCGAGGCCGCCAAGGCCATCATGACCACGGACACCTATCCGAAGGTGGCGACGGCGACGGTGAAGCTCGGCGACGCCGACGTAACCATCAACGGCATTGCCAAGGGCGCCGGCATGATCGCGCCAGACATGGCGACGATGCTCTCCTTTATCGCCACCGACGCGCCGATCGCCGCACCGGTGCTGCAGGATCTGTTGTCGCGCGGCACGACCAAGACCTTCAACGCGGTGACCGTCGATAGCGATACCTCGACCAGCGACACGCTTCTCTTGTTCGCCACGGGTGCCGCGGCCAAGCGCGGTGCGCCGGCAATCACCGACGCGAAGGACGCTCGGCTCGGCGCGTTCCGCCGCGCGCTCGGCAAAATACTGAAAACGCTGGCGCTGCAGGTTGTGCGCGACGGCGAGGGTGCGCGCAAGCAGGTCGAAGTCACCGTCACCGGCGCCAAATCGGCCCGTTCGGCCAAGCGCATCGCGCTGTCGATCGCCAATTCGCCGCTGGTCAAGACGGCCGTCGCCGGAGAGGACGCCAATTGGGGGCGTGTCGTCATGGCGGTCGGCAAGGCCGGCGAGCCCGCCGACCGCGACCTTCTGTCGATCTGGTTCGGCGACAACAGGCTGGCGCATGAGGGCGAGCGCGATCCGGCCTATTCCGAGGAAGCGACCTCGGCCTACATGAAGCGCGACGACATCCGCATCCGCGCCGACATCGGCATCGGCCGCGGCAAGGCGACGGTGTGGACCTGCGACCTGACCAAGGAATATGTCGCCATCAATGGCGACTACAGGAGCTGACGACGTTGATGTCCAGACATCCGGCAAGCGTGCTCGCGACGGTGCGCCGCTACGAGGCTGCCGGGTTCCGCGCCTGGCCCGCCGCCGCCGTCCACTATGATGGCACATGGGTGGTGCGGCTGACGGCCGGCCACGCGGCCAAGCGGCTGAACTCGGTCAATCCGCTCGATCCCGGCGACACCCAGCACATTGCCGAGCGCATCGGCCGCGCCAGCCGGCGCTTCGAAGCATATGGCAGGCCGCTGACCTTTCGCATATCGCCACTGTCGGGCCCTGTCCTGTCAAAGCATCTCGACAGCGAAGGCTGGAGCAGCTTCGACGAATCGCTGGTGATGCGCCTGCCGCTCGCCGATGCCCAGCTCGATCCCGCCATGGACCAAATCCCGCTGAAGGACATCAGCCGCTTCATCGGCGCGCTGCTCAAGGTGAGTGGCTCGGACGTGTCGCTGAGGCCGGGCCTGTCGGAGATCATCGGCGCCATCCAGCCGGAGGCCGGGCTGTTCGCGCTCGAGGATGGCAGCGAGCCACTGGCGACGCTGATCTGCGTCCACGACGGCGATCTCGCCGGCCTGTTCGAAGTCGCCACCGACAAGGCGGCGCGCAACAGGGGCCATGGCCGAAACCTCATCCTGTCGGCGTTGAAGTGGGCGCGGCTGCGCGGCGCGCGGGA
>NZ_RZOJ01000003.1:0-63642 GCF_003998845.1 Mesorhizobium sp. M4A.F.Ca.ET.022.05.2.1
GAAGGTGACCCTCGGCCCCAAGGGCCGCAACGTCGTCATCGACAAGTCGTTCGGCGCCCCGCGCATCACTAAGGACGGCGTCACCGTCGCCAAGGAAATCGAACTTGAGGACAAGTTCGAGAACATGGGCGCCCAGATGGTCCGCGAAGTCGCTTCGAAGACCAGCGACATCGCCGGCGACGGCACCACCACCGCGACCGTGCTTGCTCAGGCGATCGTTCGCGAAGGCGCCAAGGCGGTTGCATCGGGCATGAACCCGATGGACCTGAAGCGCGGCATCGACAAGGCCGTCGAAGCCGTCGTGGCTGAGCTGAAGACCAATGCCCGCAAGATCACCAAAAACGATGAGATCGCCCAGGTTGGTACGATATCGGCTAATGGCGACGCCGAGATCGGCCGCTTCCTTGCGGAAGCCATGCAAAAGGTCGGCAATGAGGGCGTCATCACGGTCGAGGAAGCCAAGACCGCCGAGACCGAACTCGAAGTCGTCGAAGGCATGCAGTTCGACCGTGGCTATCTCAGCCCGTATTTCATTACCAACCAGGACAAGATGCGTGTCGAGTTGGAAGAGCCCTATGTGCTTATCCACGAAAAGAAGCTGTCTAATCTGCAGGCACTGCTCCCGGTGCTGGAGGCTGTCGTTCAGTCATCCAAGCCGCTGCTGATCATCGCCGAGGATGTGGAGGGCGAAGCGTTGGCGACACTGGTCGTCAACAAGCTGCGCGGTGGCCTGAAGGTCGCCGCCGTCAAGGCGCCCGGCTTTGGGGATCGTCGCAAGGCGATGCTGGAGGATATTGCCATCCTCACCGGCGGGACCGCGATCTCGGAAGATCTCGGCATCAAGCTTGAGAATGTCACGCTGGCGATGCTCGGCCGCGCCAAGAAGGTGGTGATCGAAAAGGAGAACACCACCATCGTCGACGGGGCCGGCTCGAAGAGCGAAATCCAGGGCCGCGTTAGCCAGATCAAGGCGCAGATTGAGGAGACGACCTCCGATTACGATAAGGAAAAGCTGCAGGAGCGGCTAGCCAAGCTCGCCGGCGGTGTCGCCGTCATCCGGGTCGGCGGCTCGACCGAGGTCGAGGTCAAGGAGCGCAAGGACCGCGTAGACGATGCCATGCATGCGACGCGCGCTGCGGTCGAGGAAGGCGTATTACCGGGTGGCGGCGTAGCGCTTCTGCGTGCGGCCAAGGCACTGGACAGGGTTCAGGCCGAGAATGAGGATCAGAAGCACGGTATCGAGATCGTGCGCCGCGCGATCGAAGCGCCCGTGCGACAGATCGCCGAGAACGCCGGCGCGGAAGGCTCGATCATCGTAGGCAAGCTACGCGAGAGGCCGGAATTGGGCTGGGGCTGGAACGCACAGACCAACGCGTTTGGCGACCTCTATAAAGAAGGCGTCATCGATCCGGTGAAGGTGGTGCGGACCGCACTTCAGGATGCGGCATCGGTTGCCGGCCTGTTGGTGACGACGGAAGCGATGGTGGCCGAGAAGCCGAAGCAGGAACCCGCGGTGCCGGCAATGCCGAGTGGCGGCATGGATTTCTGATGAGAAACGGCGGTGTCCGCGCCCATGAGGCGCGGGCACCTGACAAATGGATAAAGCCATGAACGTGACGCACTTCAACGTGATTCCGCCGCCGTCACACGCGGCCACCGATCTGAACTACGAAGCGGAACTGAAGGTCGCGCTCGACCCCGTTCTAGACGATTTGCTCGACAGAACCGCCGCTGCGGGTTGGGACCGGCGAAAAGCCGCGTACACGATAATGTTTCTGGCCGCTCGCAAACTTTCGGACACCATGCCAAGCCCCAGAAGCTAGCGCTTTGTTGGCGGATTCATCGGACGCGGATTTCATACTATGATGAGGGAGCCGCCACGGGAACATCCACTTCGGACGGAGCTTGATCGAAGCCTGTTTGATCGAGCAGCCGGCGCATGGTCAAAGCGTTGCAGGGCGCAAAGCTTTCATGGTCGTTGTTGAAATAAACCCAGGCTCTCCGCGCGCCGCTGTTCTTGATCCTCTCGGCCCATTCGGCTAACTCGCCTTCGGAATAGTCGTGCCTGTACCAGCGCTCCGGACCGTGCATTCGGAGGTAAATATCGTTGGCTGTGCGAACCAGAACGTCCGGAAGCCGTGGACCGCTGCAGGAACAGAATATCGTGCCGCTCTCGCGGAAGGCGGAATAGACGGTCTCGTTCCACCAGCTGGCATGACGAAATTCCACAACGTTGCGTCGCGTGTGGTCGAGCTGGCTCAGAATGGCGCGGAGCCTCTCCTCGGTGAAGCGATAGCTTGGCGGAAGCTGGAAGAGAAAGCAGCCCATCCGCTTGCCAAGGATATCGCCTATCAGTCCAAAATCTTTTACCAGGGTTTCGGTATCCTCGAATCTCTTGACGTGAGTGATCAGCTCACAGACTTTTATGGTGTAAACGAACGCGCGCGTTCCGGGCTGACGAAGCCAGGTTTTCACATTCGCGACGGTCGGCCAGGAATAGAAGGATGCGTTTATTTCGACGGTGTCGAACTGCTGCGCATAATGAGTGAACCATTCGGAGGTTGGCATCTCAGCCGGATAGAACTTTCCGCGCCATTTCCAGTAGAACCATCCGGAGCAGCCGACATAGGCGGAGTTTGCCAACTCGGTCGAATGGCGACCGGGCCCTTTGCCCGCCAGCCGTGCGAGGTGCATTTTTTCCGCGCGCCCCACGTTCTCTGCGCGCTGCTTTTCGCGGCGCAGCCTGCGGCGCTTACGTCGCTCGTCAAGGCCTGTGTCTTTCCTGGGAACGTTGATGTCCATTGCATAATCTCTGTCCGTCTTAACGGCGATCAGAGCCAGTTGCTCCTTAGGCGAAGTGCATTGGCGCGGTCCTTTGTCCGCCCGCCATCGAGGCATCCAGAGGAAATGGGCGGAAGCGCTCAGCGCTTACCGAAATGCTTTCCAAATGTCGAAAAGCGGACCGCTGCCACCGTAGACGGGATCCTGTCGTGGTTTAGCGACCTTGAAAATGGTCTTGACGGCGTGGGCATGGTCCTCGCTCCTAGAACATTCATCGTATGTGCCGTTGGGCGGGTAGGCGCCAACCACGAGAAAGTCTTCGCTCGCCGCGAGGCACTGGTGACCAGTGCCTGCTGGCAAAATAGCGACGTCTGCCGCCTTGATGGTGAGCGTGCGGCCATGCTTGCCTCCGAACTGCACCTTTGCCGATCCGCGAGCGACGCCAAGAACCTCATGTATGCGGGAATGGTAATGCGCATAATCGTAGATGCCGTTTCGCCAGGACCCCTTCCAGTTGTTGCGCTCGAAGAGCTCCTCGAAGATTGCGGCCGGATCGAATTCGGGAGGCAGTTTCACGACGCCGCGATAGACGACCAACGGCCAGTGGGGATGATTGGGGATGATGCCGTCGTCCTCGAAGCGGAATGCATTGGCCTTGCGCTGGCGCACCAGCCGACCGAGCTCGTCGCTTGAGGGTCGTTGCCAGCCGGTGATCTTCTCGACGAGTGTTTTGCCGCGCTCAAGTATGGGCATCATGTTCCTCCCGCCGGTGCGTCCACGGGGTTGAGACGACCAACGGCCGGCCCGTTGAGCACGATGCCGTCGGGAGCAAAATGGGAGCCATGACAGCAGCAGTCCCAGCACTGCTCGGTGGAATTCCAGGCCACTTCGCATCCAGAATGCGTGCAGACGGCGGAATTCAGATAGAGCTTTCCAGCCATATCGCGGCAGGCTGCGATCTTGCGCAGTCCGTCCCGCAGGACGCCGCCTTGGCCAGGCGCAAGCTCGGCCAGTGACTTCAAGTCACCCGGAAGCAAATAGCCGGCGAGATTTTTGACCGCGGACAGGTTTTCACGAACATAGTTGATCACGCCGGAGGGCGTGTTGCGCGACGGGTCGTAGACCTCGGCCCACGGGTTCTCCTTGCCCGAAATCATATCCTTCACCAGCAAGCCGGACAGCGCGCCATGCGTTATTCCTTGGCCGGAATCGCCGGTGACGACATAGACCGACTTGCTGCCGGGATTGAGGCCGATGAAGGCGCAATAGTCGATGGTGTCCAGAACCTGCCCCGACCAGCGCGTGACCTCTTTGCCCAAGCTTGGCACGAGCGCTCTTATCCAGGCCTCGATTGCCTCGAAACGAATGTCGCCGTCGTCGGATTCGCCGGATTTGTGGTCGGCTCCGCCTGCGATCAGATAGTCAACCGAGCCGGGACCGGGATTCATTCGGACGTAATGGTAAGGATCGCCCGTGTCCCAGAACAACGCATCGGGGAGCGTACCCTTCGGCAATGTGAAAGCAATCGCGTAGGTCCGGTAGGGCGACATCTTGGTGTGCAGCTGAAAACGATCGTTGATCGGCGAGTTCGTGGCGACGACGGCCGATCCCGCTTCAATCACGCCGCCGTTCTCCGTGGAGACGCGCACGCCGTCCTCAGGCAGTTCTTCGACGGAGGTAGCGGCGCTGTCGGCGAAAATAAGGGAGCCGCTTTCGCGGATCGATCCCGCAAGCCCACGCAGATATCGCAACGGATGGAAAGTCGCCTGGTTGGGGTAGCACAGGACCGGCGCCTCCTCGAAACCCTTGAGCGGCAAGCCAGTTACCAGTTCGACAGCGGCCCCGACCTTTCGTGCTGCATCGAATTCTTGCTGGCGTTGATCGCGGGCGTCCTTGGGGTCGACACCCATCGCCGGAAACAGAAACGCGTCCAACCTGCGAAAATTGCAGTCGATCCTTAACTCGGAGACGTTTTCCTCGATGCGGGCGACGGCGGCCTCCTGACTTTGCTGGAAGAGCCTTGCAACGTCTTCACCCCGCAGGTTGATCAACGCGCTGAGGCCATCGTCACAGATCGGCGCCAGATGCGCCGTGGTTCGCGACGTCATACCGCCGGCGATCGTTCCGCGATCGATGACGATGACCTTCTGGCCGATGTTGGCCAGTTCGTGAGCGATCGACAGTCCGGCGATCCCCGCTCCTATGATGACTGTGTCACAGCTCTTCTTGCCCGAGAATTTCGGCGCATCGGGATAGACGTCGACCTTCATCCAAAGGGATCGGGTGAGTTCAGCGCGCGCGTTCATGCAAGCGTCCCCGAGCGCATCGATCAAGTCGACGCCTTCTCGTTGACTTTCCGTTCGGCGATGGTGGTGAGTTTCTTGTCGGCCGCCTTTTCCTCGTTGAGGGTCGCAGTGAGAAGTCGGGCGACGGCTTCGTTGCCGCTCTGCTCCGCCCACGCAATCAGAGTTCCGTAGCGGGTAATCTCATAATGCTCGACGGCCTGTGCGGCGGCAATCAGGGCGGCGTCGAGCACTTTCTTCTCGGCAACCTCGCCTGCGATCCCGTTGGCTTCCTTGATGATGCCATCGATCGCCGGGCAGGTCGTCCCCTTCGGGTTTTCACCGATAAGCTCGAAGGCTTGCTCCAGCCGTTGGACGTGCTTTTGCGTCTCGGCGAGGTGGGCTTTGAAAGCCGCCGTCAAATCCCGGTTGGTGGCCTTTTCAACCATATCGGGGAGCGCCTTCAGAATCTGTTTTTCAGCATAGTAGATGTCCTGCAAAACGTGCAGGAACAGATCGTCCATCGTCTTGATGTCCTTCGTAAACAGGCCCATAGCGCGCTCCCAATCTCCATTGCCGAAAGATCTTTGGAGAACGCGTGGCGTGACCGCCAGTTCCGGCCGCCAGCAGCAGGCCAGCCGCGCAGGTATGAATTTCGCCTCGGGACTCTGGTGTGGCGAAGTCGCCGGAACGAAAGCCGTCTGCTGCCGTTGCGGCTTGTCGGCTAAGGTCAAACGCGGCCTTGTGCCTTCCATGCGAGCGGCGACCAGTATTGTGCTGATCGGCACCTATTGGAATTCGCTACTGAATGAAGTGAGATACCTTAAGGCGCGCCACCAGGTGTTGGCCGTCGGCGGGCTGGCGATCTAATGCCCCTCATTACCAAACGCGAATGAATGCGGCAGCGCCAACGTCACAGCCATGCTTGGGAGGGCCGTTTGAACTGATGATCGTCTTGGCCTGCTTGAGCATCAGGCCATATTTTTTGGCCCAGACCTCGGCGTCATAGGTGACAGGCCATTTCTCTATCGGGCGCTCACCCATCGCTCCCCGGAATTCGAAAGCGGTCACAGTAGCCACTGAGCCGCCAAACCAACGACGCATAGCGTCATGGCTACGGTCGAGAGCCACCCCAGGGAACGGAGCCACCCTCGTATGGGGAAGTCTCCCATTATGTCGGCCCGGCCAGCCATAAGCATCATTACGACCATCACCGGCACCGCGCAGATGCCGTTGATTACGGCGCTCCAATAAAGCGCCTTGATCGGGTCGATTGGCGTGAACATGATGCCGGTGCCAAGAGCCGCGGCCATGGCAAGCGTCCCATAGAAGGCCACTGCCTCCTTCGGTTCACGGGCCAGGCCAACCTTCCAGTGTAGGGCCTCGCCGACTGCGAAGGCGGCCGATCCCGCGAGCACCGGAACGGCCAGTAACCCGGTACCGATGATTCCCGCCGCAAAGATGATGAAGGCGAATTTGCCGGCCACCGGTTCCAATGCCTTCGCCGCGTCCGTGGAAGAGGAGATATCGGTTACCCCTGCCTTGTTGAGCGTCGCAGCAGTGGTGAAGATGATGGCGATGGCAATAAGGTTGGACAGGGCCATCCCAACCAGTGTGTCAGCGCGAATCCGCCCGAACGCTTTTCGAGCCTGCCACGGTGCCCATTTCAGGGGCTTGGCGGAAGGATCGAGCTTTTCCTCCTCGACCTCTTGCGAAGCCTGCCAGAAAAACAGGTAGGGTGAAATTGTTGTGCCCAAGATGGCAAGCAGCGTGGTGAAGAAAGTGCCGTTCCATTCGATGTGCGGAATCAACACCCCATTTGCCGCTTCGCCCCATGGAACGTTTGCAGCGAACATCGCCACGACATAGGCGAACAGGCTAAGCGTGGTCCATTTAAGGATTTTCACGTAGCGGCTGTATTTGAGGAACACGATTGCCGCCACGCTGACCAGCGCAAACCCCAGGACATAGACCGAGCTAGGCCCTCCGATCAGAAGGTTGAGCGCATCAGCCATCGCGCTTAAGTCGGCACCAATGTTGATCACATTGGCGGAAAATAGCAGGACGACCACAAGATAAAGCAGGGGGGCAGGGTAATAGCGAGAAAGGTTGCCCGAGATGCCTTTGCCCGTGGTGCGACCTATCCGAGCCGCAATTTCCTGGATCGCCGCCATAAGAGGAAAGGTAAAGAGCATGGTCCAGCCGATGTTGAACCCGAGTTGGGCTCCGGCCTGGCTATACGTGCCTATCCCTGAGGGGTCGTCATCGGAGGCGCCGGTGATGAGGCCGGGGCCAATAATGCGGAGGAAACGTTGAAATGGCCCTTTGGCAACCGTGTTGCTTTGCTCTCGCTCAATTTCCGAGCTGACATCGGTCATTGCTTGGGCCGTGCCATGCAAAGAGCGTGAGCCACGGCACTTGTTGCAGCCCGCACTGGCCCGATCCCTATCGGTTCAAAAGTTGGTCCAAAAATCTCAAGCCGCACGTTTTTGAATGTCGAGCTGTGAGTCACGTGCCACCATCGCTTTGGAAGTTATGGAGCCTTCGGTTCAACGATGAGGAGACATGGCGGTTCCAAATGGAGTGGGTCTTGACGACAACAGTGGTGTGGCGGTTAACGCTTGCCATGATCGTAGGAGACGACCGTGACGTGGCGGTGGTTGAGGCGCCGGCTGCCATTGACGATGACATTGTGATCGGCGCCAGGTGCGACCAGGCCTATCGTCTCGCAAGCTGAATGCCTCAGTCTTGTTCCGGAGCGGCCAGCGAGCCTGAGCTTCAAAGGAGTGTTATCGTCCAGTAGCGGACCACAATATTTTCCTGCCGAAAGACATGCTCCAGGTCGCCCTGTCGGCGCCGCCAATCTGAAACATCCATGCTTGGCGTCATCACCTCGAAGATGACGATATCGTCGCTGTCTGTTTTTCCGCGGTCCTTCCAAAGACCCTCCGCAGGCGCCTGGAGATAGGCAGTCACGCCATCGAAGCGAGCCGCCAGTTCCTCTTTCAAACGGTCGAAATCTCTTCGGGGGTACAGTTGGCCCTGGTTGTCTGAGCGAGGCAACAGGATTTGGATGAGATACATCTTAGTCACCGCTATGCTGCGGATATCAGGAGAAGACTGATCTGCGAGGTCAGGCCAGCCCCTCTGACCGCGTCTCTTTCGACACGCGAGGGACATCAGACAGGACGAGGTCGCTGATATCTGCAGAGCTATGGCGAACCTCGTCGGCTAATTTCAAGGCCCGCTTCTGTCACCGGATGACCAAAGCGCCCGCCGTGGACGACGAGCGCTTCAGAAGTTCTTTACTTGTTGATGATTATCCGTTGCTTATCGCGGTTTTGGGCGTAAGTGGCCTTGTCGTAGGCAGTTTGCGCCTCCAACTGGTCCTTGCTGAAGTCCGTATAGAGGTAGCGATTGCCGTTCTTGTCGGTCAAGAACTTGAGGTTCTCCATGCCGACGGCGACCTTCTTTTCGCCAATGCCCAGGAAGCCGCCTACATCAACAATTATCGAGTCGACCTTGTTGTCGCCTGTCAGGATCACGTCGCCGATCTCGCCGACCTTCGCATCATCTGCGTCATAAACGTTGGTTCCGATCAGATTTGCCGCGCTGATTTTGTCTGAGGGCATTTCGGTCAAGCTCGACTTGTCGATCGAGGCCGTCGCAGTCGTATCGGTTTTGGCAGTTGTCGCTTGAGTGTCCGCCGTGCTTTTGGTCGGCTGGGTCGTCGAGGCTGCCGCAGGATCGTAGGCCGTCGTATCGAAATTGGGCTGAGCATTAAGCTCATCTTTGGTCGTCCTTGCGACCAGCCAGCGATCGCCGTTCTTGTTGATCCATTCAAGCTTGTTGAAATCGTAGGCGACATTTTTTTCGCCCACGCCGAGGAAACCCCCGACGCCAATGACGACGAGTTTGGCGTTCCCGTTCTTGTCGAGGACGATGTCATTAACATCGCCGATCTTCGTCGCGTCATCTGCGGTGCTGTCGTAGACCGCGGCTCCCATGATCTTGGAGACGAGCCTGCCATCCGTGACCGGAGCAACGACCTCCGTCTGGGCAGCGGGTTTGCCGGTATTTGCGGCGTAAGCACCGGCGGTGCACAGCACCGTCGACATGAGAGCAGCCGTGGCCACCGTAGCCAGTATCTTGCGGACCATGTGAAATTCCTCCTGTTGCCTTGGTTGATTGACCGTCGGATCTGCCAACGTCATTTCTACCAACGAAAACAAATGGCCCTACGTTCCGGGAGTGGGTCCATGTCCTACCGGCATAGACTGAAGGCTCATGCAGAACCTGATGCTACGTCGGGGGTGAGGGTCGCGGATCTGTTTCCGGCAAGGAGCCCGGCCGGGATCGCGTTCCAGGCAGCGACTCGTGCTAGACCGCCGCTCGTTACGCGGCTCTAGGGCTCTTCGCAGGCGAGTGACGGTTGCCGCCGTTACGGGCGGACTTGCGCTTTGAAAGATGCGCAAGCAGAGCCGTCAAACCCGTCGCGTTGAGAACCCGGTCTCTGGGGACACCTCCCTTGCGGGCCATTTCGACGCCCCAATGCATTTGGTCGAGTTCGCGGATTGAATGGGCGTCCGGATTGATGCTGAAGATGCAGCCGTAGTCGAGGGCCTTCCGATGCCAGCGCCAGTCGAGATCGAGCCGCCAGGGATGCGCGTTGATTTCGACAGCGACACCATATTTCGCGCACGCTCTGAGGACCTTGTCGACGTCGAGCTCGTAGCCGGGACGACGCAACAATTGGCGACCGGTCATGTGCCCGATGATTGTCGTCAGGGGGTTCGCGATTGCCTCAATGATACGGTCCGTCTGCTCTTTCTTCGGCAACTTGAAGCGGCTGTGCACGCTCGCGACAACGAAATCGAACTGCTTCAAGACGTGGTCCGGATAATCCAATGAGCCGTCGGCGAGGATGTCTGCCTCGATGCCCTTCAGGACACGGAATTTTCCGCCATACCTCTTGTTCAGCCGATCCGCTTCACGGTGCTGCTCGGCAATCTCCTGCAGTGTGAGGCCGCCCGCGTAGTGGGCAGACTGCGAATGGTCGGCGACACCAAAGTAGTCGAACCCGCGCTTGCGCGTCGCTTCAGCCATTGCCTCTAGCGTTTCGGTGCCATCGGATGCGGTCGTGTGAGAATGCAGGATACCATGCAGATCTTCATCCCGGACGAGGGTAGGGAGTTGCCGCCGCGCTGCCCGCTCAATCTCGTCCCTGCCTTCGCGCAGTTCAGGTTCGATGAACTGCAGGTCCAACGCTCCGTAGATTTCCTCCTCTGTCGCTGATGCGATCAGCTTTCTCCCGCGGTAGAGCCCATCCGCCTTGAGGGCGAACCCTCTTTCGGCCGCGTACATCTTCAACTGCTCAAGATGGGCCGCCGAACCCGTAGTTTCGAGGAGGCTCGCGCCAAAGTGCTTCTTGTCCGTGACGACAAGCCTGAGCGTGGACTGCTCGATTGCGGTCCGCTTCTTGCCCAGCGCGACCAGCGCGAGGTCGGCAACAAGTTCGCAACCGCGCCGGAAATCACCGGCGATTTCCACACGCGAAAATTCGGGATGCTCTTGCTTCACCGATAGGATTGCATGCTCAAGGAGTGCGGCGGCCTTGTGCAGGTGAAGCTGTGTTTCGCCGCTTCGAGCGACAGCCAGGTTTTGCAGGACTCTTGTCTGAAGCGAAGCACCAAGGCCTTTGACAGGCCGGATGCGATCTGCCTTTGCCGCGGCTTCGAGCTCGGCCAACGAGTTCACACCGAGCGCCTGATGGAGCTTCAGGATCTTGTCAGGCCGCAGGCCAGGTATTGTAAAAAGCTCCATCACACCTGCCGGCACCTCCTCGCGCAGCGTCTCAAGGCGTGGATGCGTACCCGTTTCATAGAGCTTGCGCACAATGTCCGCGATCGCGTCCCCGATTCCCGGGATTCTGGTAAGGGCGCCCGCGGCGATGATCCGATCAAGCGGCTGCGACAACGCAGCCAGACTATCGGCCGCGCGCAAGTAAGCCTTGGTGCGATAGGGATTGTCTCCGCGCAGGGACGATCGATGTGCGTATTCCCTAAGCAGACTGGCGACTGTCCGCGGATCGGTTTTGGCCATTCAAGGCAAACGGGGCCAATCTCCGCAGGTTCCAATCGGGGCAAGGCAGCGAAGCCCCCAATCCAGCCTCGCTGCCTTTCGCGGAGTGGGGCTACAGATCCGGCAATGATTGGTCGGCTCGACCCCATCCCGCCAGAGATTTGCTAACTGCGCGTTTCTTCAATTCAGGAGCATCGCCGACGTGGAAATGCGAGGGCGCATCAATCGTCTTCATTTCCGCCCAGGTGATCGGCGCCGCGACCGGAGCGCCAGGTCGGGACCTCGCGCTATAAGGCATGATTGCGGTCGCCCCACGCTGGTTGCGCAAATAGTCGACAAAGATGCGACCCTTGCGGCGGGCCTTCGACAACGCGGCCGTGAAGTGAGAGGGATCGCTTTGAGCGACCGCTTGAGCGAGGCGATGCGCAAAGTCTTTCACTTGCGGCCACTCGGCCTGTGGGGTGAGCGGCGCGATCACATGCACTCCTTTGCCTCCCGTCAGCATCGGGAACGTCGTAAGTCCCAGCGATTTCAAAATATCACGAAACTGGAAAGCGGCGGCGCGCACGGCTTCGAAATCGAGACCCTCATCCGGGTCGAGATCGAAGACGAGGCGGTCTGCCTTTTCGACATCCTCTATCCGAGCGCCCCACCCATGCAGCTCGATCGTTCCCATCTGGACGCAGGTCATCAGCCCATCGGCGTCGTCGACATAAAGGTATGGCTCCTCGTGACCGTCCTTTTCCATGATGCTTACATGGTGGACTTTGTCGCCAAAGCTCCCGGCATCATGCTTCTGGAAAAAGCACTTCTTGGCCCGGCCCTGGGGACACCGAACAAGGCTGATCGGCCGACTGCCGACCCAAGGCAACATGATCTCCGCGACGGCCGCATAGTGGTCGGCAAGCTGGCCTTTGGTGATATTGGACTCCGGATAGATCACGCGGTCACGGTTGCTGATAGCGATGGTGTTCGCCGGCGCCGCGGTCAGCTTGGCTGTGCGACGTTCCGTCTCCAGCACGACCGCGGCCGCCTTCTTGTCTTCGCGCAGACCAAGGTAGCTCGGATGTCTCAACGTTCCTTCGTTGGTCATCTCTGTGAAGGCAATCTCCGCCACCAACTTCGGTCGAAGCCAGTGTGCTCCGCGAACTTCGGCTCGCGGCGCCTCGACGGTCGCGGCCTTCTGCTCGAGTGGTGCCATGATCTTCATGAGGCGGAAAAGCTCAGCTGTGTCGAAGCCAGTGCCGACTTTCCCCGCAAAACGCAGCTTGCCCCCGTCATGCACTCCAAGGATCAATGACCGGAACGCGCGGACCTTGTCGGACGGCGTCCAGCCGACAATCACGAATTCCTGCCGCTTGATGCACTTGATCTTGAGCCAGTTTCCGCCGCGGGCCGCCACATAAGGAGAATCGGCAAGCTTCGAAACCACCCCCTCGAGACCAGCTGCGCAAAAGCGCTCGAGCAACTCTTCTCCGCGACCCAGAATATGATCGGAATAACGAAGCACCGGGTTCTTCGCGGGCAAAATGGCCTGGAGCTTTTCCTTGCGATCAAGGAAAGGACGCCTGGTGAGATCTTCGCCGTCGAGTTGAAGGAGGTCGAAGGCATAAAAGTCGATGGTCGCCGGCGCACCCTTCAATGCGTTTTGAAGGGCCTGGAAGTTTGATCGTCCGTTTGCATCGACAACGACGGCCTCGCCATCAATCAGCGCGGACCCGACCTTGAGCTTGCTGGCTTCCGAAAGAATGGAAGGAAAACGGTGAGACCAGTCCAGGCCAGATCGCGTGTAGGCACGCGCTTGCCCGCTGCCGACGGCGACTAGAATGCGATAGCCGTCATATTTCATTTCGTGGAGCCAGCGGTCGCCGGCAGGGACGTCCACGAGCGTTGCGAGCTGGACGGGCCGAAAAGTTGGCAGTTCTGAATTGGCTGGGTCACGCATAGGCGACTTCGCTTGACGAGCGGTTGACCCCTGAATTGCTTTACGCGACGTTGGCTTGACCATGCTCACCCGCCCCATCCCAAGACGAAATGGCTTAATCGCGTCCAACGCACGATTGCTTCTTTAGTTTCGCTGCGAGTGGAGCTTGCTGCCGTCATTGCCGAGTCGCTTGCAGCGCCTCGGCCGCTCTCAGCTGGATCCGTACTGGCTGCCTCCCTAGATTTCCCCGCACATTGTCGCCGGACCGCGCAAGAGCCTGGCTATTGACGTCGAAGCCGCCCGACGCGACTCTCCAAGTTCACACTTCGCGCTCCAAATTTGTACCCGGCGCGCATCTACTGGAGTTCATCGCGATCGGCACGGGCGTCGTCCATAGCGACGGGTGCAAGGGTTTTCGCGCCCATTACAGGGGCCGCTCACCTACGATTGTTGTACCTCGGCAGCTACACCTGTGAGGCGAAGAGTTGCCTACACCTTTCTATGCGAAACCTTCTCGAGCCCCCGCTTGATGCCCGCATGGGCCTCCTCATTGCGGTGAACCATCAGCGCCGTGGCCGCCTCGGACGCCTTGTCGGGCTGGCCGGCATCGAAAGGTGGCGACGGGTCGTACTCAATCCCAAGTTGGATGGCTTGTGCGACCTCCGGCCCTGCAAGTTCGGCAATGATGGTCAAGGCGAAGTCGATGCCTGCAGAGACTCCACCCGACGTGAAGACGTTGCCGTCTCGGACGACACGTGCCTTTTCGTGTCGCGCGCCAACCAGGGGCAATAGGTCGACATAGGCCCAATGCGTCGCTGCCCGACGCCCCTTCAGCAGTCCGGCTGCGCCAAGAAGAAACGCGCCCATGCATACCGATGTCACGTATTGTGCATGCGCGCCCAGCCGGCGAATGAAGTCGATCGTCACTGCATCGGCGAGCGCTTCCGCAACGCCCGAGCCGCCCGGCACGCAAAGGAGGTCGAGCGCGGGACAAGTTTCGAAAGTGCAACTGGGCATGATGCCAAGGCCGCGGTCACTCACGACAGGCAACATCGTCTTCGCGACGACGTGGGTGCGCGACTGCGGGAACTTGCTGCGAGCCGAGATAGAGGGCGGCGTTGCAAGCCGGCTCAGAACCTCAAACGGGCCGGTGAAGTCTAGTTGAGTGATATTGGGGAAAATCACGAAGCCGACGTTGAAATCAGCCATACAAGTGTCTCCCCTAAGTCCGGAAGCCGAATTGGCGCGGTTGAGATCATCGCGCCTAGTCACGACGTCCGCAACGGGATCAAGTCGCTCATCGCAGATGACCGCGCGGGACCCACTCCAAGCCCTTTCAACAATCGCCGGCAATGTCCACTGCGGACCGGAAGCGGCTGCAGGTCGAGCCGATCTAAATGAAGCAGCCCTAATGAGTCTGTGCTATGTCGGTGAGTGAAGGAAGGGGCAAATGAGCGAGACCCGCAAGCTTGCGGCGATCCTGGCAGCCGATGTCGTCGGATACAGCCGACTGGCTGGCTTGGACGAAGATCGGACTCTCGCGCGCCTCCGGGCCCTCCGCAGCGACCTGGTTGATCCTACGATCGCGGTATACATCGGACGAGTGGTGAAACGCACCGGTGACGGAACCCTCGTCGAGTTCCGCAGCGTTGTCGATTCAGTCCGTTGCGCTATCGAAGTGCAGAACGCCATGCTCGAACGCAACGCCGGGGTGCCGCCTGATAGACGTATCGAGTTCCGCATAGGTATCCATGTTGGCGATGTAATCGAAGAGAGCGACGGCGACCTGATGGGCGACGGTGTCAATATTGCTGCCCGTCTGCAAAGTATCGCCGAACCTAACGGTATTTGCCTGTCGGGTGCGGCATATGAACAAGTGCGCGACAAGCTGAAGGTTGATTTCGAGGATATCGGCGACAAAGAACTCAAAAACATTGCACGGCCGGTGCGAGCCTATCGAGTAGCCTTAGACCGTGACCCCGAAAGAGAGCCGACACTGCCCGGCCCTATCGGAGGAAAACTGGCCGAGCCCGACAAGCCGTCGATTGCTGTCCTGCCGTTCCTGAACATGAGCGGTGACCCCGAACAGGAATATTTTGGCGACGGCGTCGCCGAGGATATTATTACGGCCTTATCCAAGCTGCGGGGCTTCTTCGTTATCGCGCGCAATTCGACCTTCGCGTACAAAGGCAAGGCGCCAGATATCCGTCAGGTCGCGCGTGAGCTTGGTGTTCGCTACATACTGGAGGGCAGCGTCCGCAAAGCTGGCGAGCGGGTGCGGGTAACTGGGCAGCTTGTCGACGCGGCCAGCGGCAATCACATCTGGGCAGAGCGCTACGACCGGCCCACCTCTGATATTTTCGCCGTGCAGGACGAGATCACTCACAGCGTTGTCGCGGCGATAGAGCCGCAGATTTACGCAGCTGAACGCCTTCGCCTTCAAAGTAAGGCGCCGGAGAGTCTCGATGCCTGGGGCTGTGTTGTCCGGGCAATGCCTTATATCTGGACATGGGTTATTCAAGACGAGGACACTGGCATCAACCTCCTGAAGCGAGCGATTGAGGTTGATCCCCACTATGCACGCGCCCGCAGCCTACTCGCTTGGGCCTTTGCCACCCGTGTGGTCTCAGGCAATTTGGAATTTGCTCCAAGCATATCCAATGCCCTCACCCTCGCCCAACGCGCGATTGACCTCGATCCCGACGACGCATGGGCCCATTTTGCGGCGGGTTACGTATTTGCGATGTCGAGACGACTTGGGCCGGCGGTGGAGGAACTGAACGAGGCACTGCAGCGCAACCCGAACTTTGTATTCGCCCACATAATCTTGGGAGTTGCATTTGGCTATGCCGGACTTGCGGACGATGGCCTCCGTCAGCTCGAAATCGCACGACGATTGAGTCCTCTTGATCAAACCCAAGCGGCCAATCTTTCGGTTGAAGGGCTTTGCCATCTAGTCGCCGGGCGGTACGCCGAAGCGGTAAGCGCTGAACGTCGGGCCGTACAGATGAGACCGAACTTTGGAACCGCTTGGCGCACACTCACGGCAGCCGCAGGACTAGCCGGTGATCTGGAAATCGCACGCCAAGGGCTCGTCGAATGCAAACGCTTACAGCCGAATTTCAGCATCGACTGGGTCGAGAAATACCACCCACTGATACGGGCGGAAGACCGCTCAAGATATATCGAAGGCCTACGAAGTGCAGGCCTGGAATAGTCCAGGCTAGGGGGGCTGCCGCCGATCTCCGCGAGCCAGAAACGCGAATAGGCAACCTTACCCTGCTTCCGACCTCTGGAAAATGGCAAGGATGACTTGCAACGGGTCGGTACTGTCTCATTGAATCTTATGCAGATCGGCTTATCAGAACGCATCAAGTCATCTTAGGCTGACCCACTGCCCAATGAGGAGGTAGCTGATGGCCGGGGCGGCGGTGTGCTGCCAGGCATCACCCAGCGGAGCAATTCAAGCAAGACTGCACCGGGTTTTCAGCCCAGGGGCCACACCTCGACGACGCCATGCGCGACTGCACAGGGGACCTGCGAGATTTTGCCGATGGCCTCGGTGAGGTCAGCAGCTTCGATCAAGGCAAATCCGGCGATCGGCAGATCTGACGACATGAACGCACCATCGCGAGTTTCCACTCCCGACCCCTCCGGATTGCGCACCTGTACCGGCGTCCCCGCCCTGCCTATCGGGGCGCCTTCGGAGCGTAACCTCGCGTCCTGTTCATGAGCCGGCATCCCTGACGGGTTGGGGCGTGCGGTCATATCCGGCCCGATCGCCATATTGGATCGTAACGAACTTTGGCATCTGCGAGGTCTCCTTTCAGGGTTTCGACGTGAAGCGTGGGCGACGGCTGCCGGGCAGACTTTCTGCAACTGCAATTGCGCAAACGGTCTTAACCGACGTCGATCCAGGCGGGTGCGTGATCGCTCGGCTTTTCCCATCCACGGGTCTCGACATCGACTCCCGCGGCCAGAATGCGCTTCGCAAGGGACGGGCTTACGAGCAGATGGTCCATCCGCAGGCCTGAGCTTCGGTCGTAGCCGCCGCGATAGGAAAAGTTCCAGTAGGTGTATATGCCCTTGTCTGGATGGATACGACGCATCGCATCCACCCAACCCAAGGTTAGCATGTGGGCATAGGCTTTCCTGCATTCGGGGAAGAAGACGGCATCGCCCAGCCAGCGCGCCGGAACAACGGCGTCTATTTCGGTGGGCACGACGTTGTAATCACCACAAAGCACCGTGCGCTCGCCCAACAGCGACTGGCTGTAGGTGACGAGACGCTCGAACCAACGGAGCTTGTAATCGAACTTTGGCCCTGGCGCGGGATTGCCATTGGGCAGATAGATGCAGTCGACGATGAGACCGTCGATTTCCGCCTCGAGATAGCGGCTATGCGTATCATCGGGATCGCCCGGCAAGCCGCGGCGGCGCTCGACCGGATCCCTACCACGGGCCAGGATTGCCACGCCGTTATAGGATTTCTGGCCGTGCCAGATTGCGCCAAAGCCGAGGTCCCGAATCGCTCGATCGGAATTTTGCGTTCGATGTTTTCAGTTCCTGAAGGCAGACGACGTCACAGTCAGTCTCGCCAAGCCACTTAAAGAGCACGGGGAGCCGGCCGTTAACCCCATTGACGTTGAAGGTCGCGATCCGGGTCATCCCCTCTGCTCCTGCGTGGGATTGCCTTAGATGTTCCAGATGAGCAGACAATCAAAAAATTTTGGATGCCTCGTGCGCCCGGCAAGAAAAAGCCCCGTCGTGTATTCGACGGGGCCTCATTTTTTAGAGTGGTGTGGTCCGGCGAACGCGATCGCGTTCGGCCTCGATGTCATCATAGGGCTCTGCGGTCGCGTCGAATCCCGTCCACCCGCTGGCCTCGTAAGCGCTTCGCCGCTCGTCCAGGTTGGCGGCACGCTCGCCTCGCAGGATGCGTTCAGCCTCGCCGGTGAGCCGATCGTCGACTTTGGCCGTCACGAGACTGCCGCCGCGGCGAACGCCCTCGGCATAGACATGAGCATCGCGTTCAGGAACGCCGGACTCCGTCAGTGCGCCCACAATTCCGCCGGCGGCTCCGCCGACCACCGCGCCGCCCACCGCGCCAACTGCCGTAGCAGCTAGCCAGCCGGCCGCCACCACAGGCCCGACACCGGGTATGGCCATGATTCCGAGCCCGGTAAGAAGGCCGCCTGCGCCGCCCACGAGCGCTCCCAGGCCCGCGCCGGCCGCGGCATCGTCGCCGGCTTCCGAGGTCTCGTCCCCCCGATACCAATTGTCGGAATTGTTCGCCACGATGCTGATGTCGTCTCTCGGCACGCCAATCGCTTCCAGCTCGCTTACTGCGTCGGACGCGTCCTGATAGTCATCGAAAAGTCCGGTGACAGTCGTCATGTTTCACTCCATCGTCTGAGTTCGGTTATTGAGCGCCGGCAACCACGTTGCCTTTGAAATCGAGCGCTACGGCTACCTGCTTTCCGTCTTTCTCGGCGGTGCCGCGCCAGATGCCCTGGTCGTCCTTCGTCAATGTGCTGACATTGGCGAAGCCGGCATCCTGGATCCGTGATTTCGCCTGGGCTTCCGTAAAGCTGTTCGCTCCAGGCACCGGAGCGGATGCGTTCTGGTCTGTGTCTGTCGCTGCGGGTGCGGTGCTGGTCGTTGCCGTATTGTCGGTTTTGCCGGAGGCGATCTTTTCGATCATCTCCTGATGCATCTTGAGTGTCGGCAATGTCTGCTGTGCGAATGCCTTGAGATCCGTGTTGTCGCCGTCGGCCGCATAGTCCTGGAACAGCTTGACCGCGTCGGCGTGCGCGTCTTGCTGCATCTTCACGTAAGACTGGTCGGCTGACCCGTTCGTCGATCTCAACGCCTCGAGGTCACTCTTGTGATTGGCGTCCGTCTCCGCCGGAACCTGCAATTTCTGCTCGCCGGCGATCGACTGCAGTTTGGCGTTGGCGGCGCCGTGATCGGTAATCATTTTCAGGGCAAAGTCGTTGATGGCCTGATCTTTCGCCTTGGCCTGGACGATCTTGCTGGACTCGACTTCGAAGATCCCACCTTGCGCGGCCTTGTTGACGAAATCCTGCGCCTTTTCGGCACTGAGCGCCGGATGGGCAAAACCCAGTCCGACCGCCGTGCAGAGCGCAGCCGATAGCAAATGAAGTTTCATGGATATCCTCCAACGCACAGAATTGTGCCTGGAAGACAAACAGAGGGGCGCAGCGTTTGTTCCAACAATCGGTGCCACCCCCGCACTGAGAAATTGGCGTCCCGAGCTTCGCGTCTGTGCATAAAAGTGCATGGGGCGTCGGGTAGTGTCTGCAGCCGGGACGCCCTATCTTTCCGGCATGCCCGCGCGCCGAAAAATCGACCCGACCGCAAAATTGATCGCCGAGTGGCCGCTATCGCCGGCGGCGACACTGGGATCGTCCATGCGGACGAGGGGCATTTTCCTCGAGATCCGCTCGCGTCTGCCGCCTGCGCTCAGAAACTTGCTTCACATCGAATCCCGGGTGCTGACCTTGCGACTGCCGGAGGCCTCTGAGGCAGATGTCGATGCGGCAACGGCGATCGTGTCCAAAGCCATGCAGGACATCGAAGACCTACCCGTGATTCCCCGTGAAATCGAGGACATCCTGACGATCTCCTCTGGCGAGCGGCACCGATGGCTGAAGGACGGTCGACTTGAGAGCGCGGGGACCAGAACGGTCAACCTTCGCGGCCGCGCCAGGAAGATCACATTCCACGTGTTCGACCCACGCCACATCGAGGATGTGCTCGACCGCGACCTGGTCACCGTCTGGCGCGAGCACGACGCCGCCACCCGCGCCGAGAACCGGCGACGCGCTGCCGCAAAGGCGGCATTTAAGCGCGCGCAGAAGAGGGGGCGTGAGGCTCCCCATTCAGCAAGGAATGGGCGAGACGAAAGCTCGAAGGCCAAACTGCGCGGTTGGGACGATTTTGAGAGCGAAGGGCTGCTGCGCTGACAAGCGGCTCGGGCATCAGGCCGAGAATCTTCCAATATCGATCGTGATCTCAAGGACAATTCCGGCCGGGTCCCAACCTCGTACGAATCCGCCAAGCTCACTCGCCGCGGCGCGGATCAAGCGGCTCCCGAAACCTTCGTCTTCGGTTGCGACCGGAGATGGTCCTCCTACCTCCCTCCATTGGACAGTCACCTTACCGTCGCTATTGGAGCAAGCGATCTCTATGGAGCCGGCGGCCGCCGAGAGGCTGCCATGTTTGGCAGCGTTGGTGGCGAATTCGTGTAGCAAGAGAGAAAGCGGCGTGATCATCGCTGAAGGCACCGGCATATCGATGCCACTGATCGCGAAGCGGGGATGCTCGTCAGCTCCATGGCGGTATGGCGCGAGGATAGCGGCGATCAATGCATGTAGGCTCGTCGCGACCTGAACAGAGGGGCCAGTCGAGGGGAGCATCGTCAGCGCATGCGCCCGCGCGAGGGCGCCGAGCCGGTCAGAAACGGTGGAGGCGAGCGCGGCCGGCGTTTCAGCGGCTGACGCACTCAAATTGACGATGGAGCTTGCGATGGCAAAGAGATTCTTCACGCGGTGGTCCATCTCGCGAAGCAGCAGCTCCCGCTGCTCTTGCGCGCGCAGTCGCTCGGAAATGTCACGGGCGATCTTGGACGCACCGACAATTGCGCCAGACGCGTCCGCGATTGGGGAAACGGTCAAAGAGATGGGAATGCTGCTGCCATCCTTGCACAGGCGAACGGTCTCGAAATGCTCGACATGCTCTCCATTGCGAATGCGCGCCAGAATCTCCCGCTCCTCATTCTGGCGATCGGGCGGTATCAGCAACATGAGCGGACGTCCGATCATTTCCTTGCGGCCGTAGCCGTAGAGACGCTCGGCGCCGCTGTTCCAGTCCGTGACGGTGCCATCCGTATCGGTCGCGATGATTGCATCATCCGAGGATTCGACGAGCGCGCTCAGTCGCGCTGCCGTTGTTTCCGCCCGCTTCCGTTCGATGGCAAACCCGAGTTGACGGGCAATGGTCAAAGCAAGTTCGCGTTCACGATCTGCGAAGCGATGGGGTGCTGGATAGTAGACCATGAACTTGCCGACGAGCTCGTGGGAGCTGGCAAGCGGGATAAAGGCCAGCGCTTCGATTCCCTCGCCAAGGACCGTGTCGATGAGTTGCCGAGATTCACCGCTGAGACGAATATCCTCGACAAGGATTGGCTCGGCATTGTGCTCCCCGCGCGTCCATGGCGTGTGGCCGTTAACTGCCTCGCGGTATTCTTCAGAGAGTGAGCGCCACGCGACGAAGCTCATGACGCCGTGGCTGTCAAATCTCAGGATCGAGGCGCGCGACGAACCGAGCGCGTCGCATATGGCATCAAGTGCTGCATCGTAGATCTCTCCAAGGCCATTGGCTCGGTAAAGTCGGTCCGTGAGGCGAAAGAGGACGGCTTGCTCGCGGACAATATCGCCGTCGGCTGGCTCACGCCGGCCTTGCCCCATGGCCGCATCACTCATGGCCCTTTGCCTGCATGGCTCTACCCCCGGACGGCTCTATTGAAGTTCGACCAAATCCTCGACCAAACCACCTAACTTAGCACCGCGTCCACGGCCCATGTCCTTGGACTGCCGATTACGACCCCGACTATGCCAAACAATATGCGCCTTGCGCAGTTTCGCAATAGTGACTTCGGGTGTGACGTTGAGGACCGTCAAAAACATTCGTTATCGCTTGCTTGGGCCCTCGGGGACTGACTTCGACATCCGATACGCCGCCCGCGCAGGCATGATGTCGCCGTTCGGAAAGCGATGGAAAAAGGCGACTTGCCCGAAGTGGTCGCAAAGATGGTTCTGGCGGCCGCAACCGATCCTACGCCGAAGCTGCGCTCGCAGCGGGAAAGATGGCGCGCCAGGTCAGTTTCCTACGCCGTTTCGTGCCCCCATCGGCTTTCGACAAAAGCCTGCGGAAGCAACTCGGGCTGCCGGTCTGAAGTGATTCGCTCCGACTGCGTGTGGCCCCGATGGAGACGCTGGACTGAGCGTGATGTCCTGCGCGTACTGCTTTTGCTCAGGAAAAGGCCCATTCCGCATCAGTGGGGGAGATCGCCTGCTCGCCCAACTGTCTGCTAAGCTCTTGCCACGACGCGTCCGAAACGAAACTGGTCATACTTCCACAGGCTTTTGCGAAGGGAATTTTTCCGAGCCGGTCCATGATATCGCTGGACACGGCCATGTCTCCGTTTCGAAAAATGTCCAAGAGATCGTCATCGCACTCAATTACTCGGTGTCCCCAAGCGCCAGGTAGATCATCGGCCACGAGAGCCTCCCGCAGATCGGCATCCACATCTCCAGCCTCGAGTGCGCGGCAGACCACATAGCGCATGAGGGGGTAGTAGACCGGCTGATGACTGCCTCCGAGCGCGCGGACGCCCGGCAGGACCGACACGACCAGAAACATGAGGAGGAGATTCGGAATTAGACTGCGGTCGGCCAACCGCTCGATGATTTCGGAAGCCTCGAAGCGAACCATCTTCAACCCTGTTGCCGGATTGACGAGTTCGCCAGCGACCAGCCGCAGTGGCAGGCGCCTGCCGTTTTGATAGAACCAGAAGAAGTCGGTACCGCGCGCGAGCCAGCCACTCCAGGGGCCGTCTGCAAGCCTGTCGATCTCTGCAAGCATATTCAACGCGAGCCTTGGGTCTTCCAGCAGCCTCGTACGCAGCCAGGAGTTCTTTTCCGACAGATGGTCCGCCACCAGGTCGGCAATATCCTCGTCGTCAATCTGCAAGAACGTAAAGCGGCTTCCAAACAGCTTCGGCCACAGGCTGCAATTGGCTTCCTTTATGGCATGTGCTGGCCGTTCGAATTGGCCCTTCGGCAGAAGATTGTGAAGTACCGCAAGCGCGGCTGGCTCAGCGCCTTGTTCCGCAGGCACCAGTTCGAACCGATAGGCTCCAGGCCCAGTCAGAAGGCTGTACCCGATCATGCGGCTTCGAGTGAGGCCGAAGACGTTGATCGGCGTCTGATCAATTGTGAGCCAGCCCGGGCCCTTGCGAGCCCTTTCAACGAGGCTCACCGTGGAAACGGCATAGGACAGGTAGGTAGAGCAGCCATGCGCCGAGAGGCCCACGAGGCTAAGGATGTGAGTGTAGTAAGCCTCCGGGTCCATCAGGAGCAGCAGGTGAGGACCCGTCTGCAAAACGCGACGCTCTTCAAATTCCCTGCAGATTTCTGCGACCGCGCCGATCGGCAATCCATTTCGCTTCCCCGCGTTTTTGATCGCGTCGAGCAGCTTGGCCAGAGCGTATTGCCGACTTTCAGGCATGGCTGTCGAAACTGGTGCCTCGTACAGCCTGGCCGCGTAGTCGCGGATCGGACGGGAATAGTAGTGTTGCATCCACGGGTAGAGTGTCGCCAGCGATCTGAGTGCGGCCTGTTTCGCTCCTGCGGCTCCTGCTAGCTCATGCACGTTCATGGATCCCCCTCTTGCCGAGCGACGTTGATGCTCAAGGCAGAAACGCCGAACAGAAGCACCACAGCGAAACCGAGGAAAATCGTCGACGGAAAGGCCTGGTCTCCCAAAACGGTTGCGATACTGAAAATGACAAACCCAAGCCCGACTGCGAGGCTGTGCATGGCACCTTTGGCCCTGCCCAAGGCCTTATCGGGTACACGCGACTGCAGTGTGACCTCGACGCTGACCCGGCCCAGATTGCAGAGAAACCCAAGCGCGGCAAACATGGTCAATGTCCAGGGCGCGCGCAGAAGTACCAGCGCCATTAGCGCGAGCGCTGTTAAGCCTAAAACCATGAGGTGCAATGTATGAGGACTTATCGTTCCTGTCAGCCGACTGAGCAGTGCCGCTCCGATCAGAGAACCCGCCGACCAGGCTGCCTCGACGCGAGCGAAGTCCGCGGCGGTGCCCTTCTGTTCTACGAAAACGAAGCTAGATCCCATCACGCTGACCAACACCGCGCCTCCATATAGGAGCGCGTAGACGGCGAAGAGACGAACCAGGCGCCCGTCAATATTGAGAACAAGCCCGTTGACTTTGCGTTCGCCAGACGCCGAGCCGCCACGAATGCAGGACAAGCTTCCCGCCGAAACAAGAAAACATACGGCAAGGAGGACGAACACCAGGGTAGCGGAATGGTCGTTTGGCAACGCACCCACGAGCAGCGCTGCCGCAAGACATCCGAACTGCGTGACGAAGAAGACAATGGAATATGAAGCTGTCAGATCGCCTCCCGCAACGAGAGGGATCATTGACTGCGAACTCGTAAGTGCAACTCGGTCACATAGCGCAAAGGGAATCGCTGAACACCAGATCGCTGGAAACAAGTCCAGATAGGGAAGCGCGCAGGCTGTGGCGAGCATGACGGCAAAGCGACTAACGTCCGCTGCGATGTTCAGCAGTCGTCTGTCAAACCGATCCGCCATTGCGCCAGCCAGGGGGCTCGCGACAAATTCGACAACGCTGACGATCACGAGCAACGTCGCGACACTCGCGCTTCCATACCCTGCTTCGACGAGGGTCCATGAGCATGCGATGTAGTAGCCGTTTCGTCCGACAGACGCGGACAACGCACTGGCAAGGAAGCCAATGAAGGCGCGGGGCTCACGGAGCGTTCCTTTGGCATAATGAAACCGAACTTCGCGTGACATCGGCGGCCCACCCATCCATTGACCGCATGTCATGCCCACTCCGGCGATGTCTGATTTAACGGGATGCCGAGCCTTTCAATTCCTTGCTGAAATAATAGGGGCTCGGGCTAGATCCTGGACTTGCGCCGAAACTCTATCGGGTTCGTGCCAAAGGCGCGTTTGAACGCGGTCGTGAGGTGGCTTGAGCTTGCGAAGCCGCATTCCATCGCGATTTTTGTCGCCGACAAATCCGTCGACCGCAACATGTCCGCGGACTGTACCAACCGGCGCTGCGCGATGAACGCATGCGGCGTCATTCCAGTCGACTGCTTGAACGCCCTGCTGAAATGAAACCGGCTGATACCTAGCTCTTTTGCTAGATCGGCCAGCGTGGGTTTGGCGTCTGGGAATGCCTCAATCATTCCCACGACGCGCTTGAGATCGAAAGTCGAGAGACCGCCTTTTGCCGGCTTGCGGCCGGTTCGGTTCAACCTGACCATTTGCACGAACAATTGCGTGACCTGACTCTCCACCATCGTCTTGCTTATCGGATCAGGAAACCTGAGCTCGGCGGCTATTCTCTGCAACGCCACTTCTATGGTGTTGTCACGAAATCCGATCCACGGGGGCAGTCCCGTCAGGCAATCGGGTGCAAATCCTTGGAAGGTCTCGTCTGCGAACTCCTGCGCGATCGACACGAGGAGGTAGGAGGCGATTGCGTCGCCCTCATCCCAACCAGTCCATTCGCTGCCGGCAGGGATGTAGATAATCGAACCGGGCCGCCTGGCCGAGAAAGAAACCCGGCGACCGTCGACGAAGTCTTCGCCGCGCCGGGCGGCACCCTTCAAGTTCATCAAGAACATATGCCGGGGGTGGGCAATTCTCGTTTCTTGCCGCTCTAAACCCGTTCTCTTAATTAAGTCTGCGCGTATGTTCCCCCAGCTCTCATATTGGTGAGCAAGGGTTCGGTGCCGCGAGCGGCGCAATGTGGTCGGGTCGAGGCAAAAAATATCCGCCAATCGAAGCGACTCCTTCGGAGACTACTCATCCTCCTGTTTGTGCATAACCATAGGTTGTTGAACAACTCACAAATAATTCAGAGTTGTCGGTTGATGTGGCGCGAGCGAAAAAATCGCAATTCGATGGAAGCCGCTTCTACAAGGCCATTCTATTCGTCGCCTCCGCTGATACTCGACCACCAAGAATATTACTCGGCGCTAATCTTCGTGCCGTTGTCGAGTTGAGGCATCTCACCGATCACACGGGTAGTGGGAGGCACAATTCGATGCGAGGACTCGACGACTTTCTGGCCGAATGCGACCACGGCCCGCGGATCAACGAACTGTCGGGCTTTTTCGCGACGACGGCAGCCGGCGAAAGCGGAATGCCTACACGCAAGCCCGAGGTCGATTCCAGGCTTCTTCCGAACGATAACCTCATTCGCGACTTGATCAGCTTGCATGCGGCACGACAAGGCTTCTTCGATCAGCACTATCACAGCAGCATTCCCTACCGGCTGGAGGAGGAGTGTCGGATGGCCCACGGCGTGCTGAGATATGCACGAATTCGCGGTGCCCCGCTGTCGTTATATAGCCTTGGCACAGCGGAGGGCACCATGGCGAGAACACTGTCGGAGTTGTCCCGCGGGCAAATCCACAGCCTCTCCTGCAGTCCTAACGCGGAAAACTACAAGTGCTTCATGGCATATGGCGAACCGCCAGACGCCGAGTTCTTTGTCGGCCCGTTCCATCGGCTGACCAAGGCCGTCCTCAATTCAAACGCCCGATTGGGCAAATTCGCTTCCGGATTCGATATAATCCTCGAAGATACCACCTTTCAAATGTACTCGCCGAACAGACCTAAACAGATTGAGTTCGTGGCGCAGCATCTCAAGGAAGGAGGCATCTTCGTATTCCTCGAGAAATTTCGGGCGGTTGAGGACAGCGACTATCAGCGCCGCGAGTGCCAGAAGGATTTTGGCTTCAAGGCTCGCTACTTCCAGCTAGAGCAGATCGAGGCAAAGAAGACCGCCGTGCTGACCACGATGTTCAACAACGAGGTGACGCTTGAGGAGATGTCGCGCGCTGTAGGGACGCATTTCAAACACTGCGTCATGACCTGGAACAGCGGAAATTTCTGCAGCCTTGCGGCGAGCAACAGCCGGGAAAATCTTAACCTGTACGTCTCGCAGATGGCGGACCCGGCCATTCCACATGAGTATGTCTACGAAGCGGGCTTGTATCGAAGCCTAACGGATCATGCCGTCCCGTGAAATGTGCCTCGGCGAATTTCTTCAGCCGCGCGCACGGAGGGAACCTATTGCCTGCCTTTTGCACCAAAGAAGAGATTCGAACGCGTTGCGCCGAAACTGACACGATCTCTGTCCGCAAAGCGCCCGAGGCATGACGCCGAACGGCAACGCGTTGCGGCTACTGGCCTACGCCCTTGCAGCGGTCGATCATGGCAGCCTGAGGCGGGCGGCAAGGGCGATGAGGGTTCGAGAATCCTCCGTGAGCCGAAACATCGTCAAGCTCGAACAACACTTGGAAGTGCAATTGTTCGAACGCGATGTCCGCGGGGTTCGTTTGACGGAGCCGGGTCGAGCCTGGATCGATGTTGTGCGAGCTCACTACGAAGGCTTGCTGGACGCTTTCAATGACCGTGTCGGAGACAAGGACGCAAAGACGCTCCGGATTGGATTGTGTTGTGTGAGGGGAGGAGAATTCCTCAGAGGCATCATCGCTCGCTTCGGCAGCCTCTGTCCGGACGTGAGCTTTAGCATCGAGGATGTTCCCGCGGGGCGGTGGCTGTCAGCCATACGCCGCCGCCACCTCGACCTCGTGTTCACTCACGACTTTGGCGCCGTCCCTTCCTGTTGCAGCGAGGTGTTTTGGCAAGAGCGCCTCTTCGTCCTCTTGCCGTCGTCTCACTCGCTCGTCGACAGGCCCGTGGTCGCATGGTCCGATCTTGCAGAAATGTGCCTGCTCGTTCCAGTCGGGCCAGAGGGGCCGCTATTCGACCTGCGACTGTTGGAGCGCATCGCAGCAACCGGCGGCCCGGCAGTGCAGACGTGCCGAGCGAACCAAGCGACGGTCGCTCTCAAGGTGCAACTTGGGGAGGGCGTTACCTTGGCCGAGGAAAGCTGTGCCAGGACGACCGCTATCGAATCCACGATGTGGAAACCGCTGGCAGGGCAAAACAGTGTCAGCTCAATCAGGGCTGTCTGGCTCGACTCGAATCCAAAGCGTTCTGTGCTCCGGTTGGTTGCTGTTGCCAGGAATAGGGCAGGGGATACGCCCGGTAATTCGGGAACAAATGCTGCTCGACTTGGGCGAAGCACATGAGCGGTGGTTCAGCCTCTGGCGAGGACGGCGGGCTGATGCGCGGCCTCAACCAAATCGGCCGCCGCCTGTTCAACCTGATCGGCTGCATGGTCCACCTGTTCGAGCTTCTTGGCTAGCCGCTCGTGCAGCATCGAAAGCCGTGCTGCGTGGTAGATGGCGCTTCGCTTTCGGCCATCCATGTTGAGAGGTGCAAATAACATCGCGACTGCTCTCCTCAGTGTGCATTTGTCGGCGGGACGGCCTTCGGCAGTCGCCTTCTGGCTGCGAGCCGTTGGCGGCTCCGCATACGGGCGCAAAGGGCGAGGCTAACCGCGAGGCCGCAGATCTCGCCGACCATTGCCTCTGCCTGTTTGGGAGATTTTTCTGCTCGCTTCAAGCGTTGCCTGGCGACTGCCTGTTCCAAAACCACAAGTTCAACCATACTGCCGCATCCTCATGGTTAGCTGTCCTTCCAAGAGAACCGCGGGGTACTCCTTTAGTTCCGGGCGCTGCAATGTGGCTGACGCGGATGTCCTCGCCGGATAGCGATCTGACAAGCTGATCATACATCTTGCGAGCCGGAACCCGCCCCACAGATTGAACCATGATTTGCTTTCGCGCTGCCCTTTCGAAGGCCAGAAAAGGCTACCCGAGTTTGCACCTTCCCTCCCTCGCAGCAACAAGGAGGCTGGCTAGGGCGTTTGGGATGCCAAGCCGTGAGCGGATACGGGCAACGCTGGCAAAGTGGAACAATCCGACAGCCGGCGGGTTTCAAAGATGAAGGGCGATCTGTTTCGGAGGAAACTGGGATGAAACGCGTCCTTGCCCAAAATGCGGTACGACTGATGCTGGGCGGCGTAACCGCCTGTCTGCTCACCATCGTCGAGATTCCCAACCCGATTACGCCATTGTCGCTCGTGTCCGAGGCAAGGGCTGCCACCGACGTTTCAATCAGCACATTCTACCAGGACCTTTCTTCCCATGGTGATTGGGTTTCGTACCACGGAGCGGCCGTTTTCGTACCGGCTGATGTACCTGACGGTTGGCGTCCATATACCCTTGGACACTGGGTCTATACCGAGCAGTATGGCTGGCTCTGGGTATCCGACGAGCCATTCGGCTGGGCGACGTACCATTACGGCCGGTGGGGCTATGCCGACGACATCGGTTGGTACTGGGTCCCGGGCACTCGTTGGGCGCCAGCCTGGGTGAGTTGGCGTCGTGACAGGCAGCACATGATTTGGGCTCCGCTACCGCCGCGTCGTGATCCGGATTTGATTTCAATCGAGGTGACCTTCGACGCGACGCCGGATTTTTACTGGGTCGTTGTCCCCACACGCGAATTCCTTGCGGCGGACATTTCTGTCGTCGTTATCCGTGATGAGCCGGAAATTGTGCGCATTGTCGAGGCGGCTGAGCCGGTTGGCGATGTGACGATCCATAACAACGTGGTGATCAACAAAGTCATAGATGTTGATGTGATCGAGAAAGAGACGAACCAGGAGGTGACTGTCGTCAAGGTCAGCAAGACCGACGCGCCCGAGCAGTCTGGCAAATTGGAAAACAATACGGTCAGGGTCTTTGAAGGCGAGGTGAAAGCCGATGCCGATGCCAAACCAGCTGAGATCAAAGATATTGAGGAGGTGAAGAAGGTTCAGGCTGGCCGGAAATCGAAGCCGACCGAAGGCGCTGCCACGACCGAACAGGCCGAGCCCGAGCAGGCGGCCAAGCCGCAGAAAAAGACGCAGGAACAGCCTGCGGCCGAGCAGCAGCAGGTCGAGCCCGAGCAGGCGGCCAAGCCGCAGAAAAAGGCCAAGGAACAGCCTGCGGCCGAGCAGCAGCAGGTCGAGCCCGAGCAGGCGGCCAAGCCGCAGAAAAGGGCCAAGGAGCAGCCCACCGCCGAGCAGCAGCAGGTCGAGCCCGAGCAGGCGGCAAAGCCGCAGAAAAAGGCCAAGGAGCAGCCCGCCGCCGAGCAGCAGCAGGGCGAGCCCGAGCAGGCGGCCAAGCCGCAGAAAAAGGCCAAGGAGCAACCCGCCGCCGAGCAGCAGCAGCCGGAGCAGGCGGTGAAACCCAAGCCACAGAAGCAAGAAAAAAAGGCGTGTGATCCGCAGACTGAGGCGAACTGCTAGGTTTGTGGCGGTTAGACTAACCGCTCTTAATGCGGGCACACCTGCGATCCTGGCTTCTATCCTTCGCGGCCACCTGTGGCTGGGCGGTGTGCATTCGTCATTGATCCGAAATGGCGATATGCGCCGAAACCAGGAACTTATGATCTACAAGCCGAGGAGGGTGAACAGAAAAGAGGAGGGTGAACAGAAAATAGGCTCGCGCGCTGAGCGCCTTTTTGGCGATGACTGGCGGTCGAGCGTTTTGGTGAAGACTAGGCTGCTCGCACTGCCAGCAGCGAAGCTGCGAGCAAAGTTACGTGGCGGATATTCCACGAGAAGTCATGGAGCACAACGTCTGCACCAGTAGAAAGTGGTCTCGGATAGCGGCTCCAGGCCAGTGTTACGATAAACTTCGGTCGAGCCAAGGGGCGGGGGAAGACATGAGGGTCGAACGTTGGGTGAGGAGGGGAGCCTGTTTCTGCTCGGGCTCGCAGCAGCTTGGCGCCTTGAGCATGCGTTCAACGCCCTAACCCCACATGCAGTCCTATACTCTCCTCTTGGCAGTTTTTGGAGCAATCGTGCTCCTTACGGCCTGGCTACCTTTACTGCTCCGAAAGCTTCCGCTTTCGTTGCCAATGCTTTGCATCGGGATCGGGGTTCTTTGGGTTTGGTCACCATTCTCTCCTCGTAGGGGTAAACCCACTGGAGAACCGGATACTAACCGAGCGTCTCACAGAGTTCGTTGTGATCGTCGCCCTTATGGGAGCTGGCCTAAAGCTGGATCGGCCCGTGAGTTGGCGGGGTTGGGAGTCCTCGTGGCGCCTTCTTGGCATAGCCATACCTCTGACGATCGCAGGAATTACAATTCTAGGCTGGTCAATTCTCGGGCTTGGCATTGCAATTCCTATTTCAGAGTGTGCCGTAAAGTGGGGGTCGAAAAGGAAAATGGACCGCGCCCTGAAGTTCCTCCGCAAGGGCGATACGCCGGTGATCACGAAGATTGATAGCCCGCAATGTGCAGCCCTTCACCGGCAAGGCCACCACAGCCGTACAGCGGCGTCCCGCAACCGCCCTCGCCGCGCCAGCATGCGCTGGCGGTTGGCGTTTGTTCGGGCGCAATGCTCATGACGTTCAAACCGCCTGCGAGGGCAATGTGATGCGCATGGCCGTACCTTTTGCCGGCGAGCTTTGAACAATGAGCTGACCGCCTATTCTTTCCACCCGCTCCCCGCCTCGGGTTGTTCGGGAATCAGTTAGTATCGCCCCGCTTTCTACTCACCCGTGTCGGAATTTGCCGCATTCACCGGCTTCGATTCCGGGGAGCCCTTGTGTCGGAGGAAGATGGAAAGCAAAACCAGGACCGCCGTAGACAGGAATTCCGACTGCCAGTTCTGGAAGGATTCGAACCACAGCCGAGCGTTGAGAAGATAGGCTGCCAGAGATTGAGGCTGTTCCCCATGGCGGAGCGCTGCTTCGTTTGCGGCCGCCAAGCTTCCCCACCAGTGGAGGGCAAAGGAGACGATAAACAGAACGGCCAGAGCAATGCCCAGCGAGTAGGAATAGAGCCACGACCAAATCGGCCTTCGCCTCCGGGTCGCGAGGCCGAGTTCGTCCTTTGGTCTATGCGGATCCACGGGATTACGGGATTCTGCTGAGCCGCGCTGAAAAAGCATCGCAGTCAGCATCACATAGGCCGACATCTGCAGGAATTCGCTTTCCCAGTTTTCGAACAGGGCCGAGAGAAACTCACCGCTCTCCAGGTATGCCACCAGCCCGATAGCTGGCGCCCCGTGCTCCCGCAGCTCCTCATTGTTGGCAGCCTGGCCAGACCAGACCATGCCCAGCACACTAAACAGGAACATCGCGACCAGAGCGATGGTCAACCCGTTGTTGCGAAAGAAGGCTCTCAAAACGACTCCTGAGTCAGTTATCTGTGCCTGTCAGCGAGATGAACGTTTCCGACGCTGAATTGGCACGCCAAGCCAATGCTGCCGCGATCAAACGTGGCGATCTGCACTAGCAACGCTTTGGCCCGACCGATTGCGCGGAGCTCGGCATCGCCCGCAAGAGGCTCCGCGTTCGAGGCTAACTCGCTCGCCGCCCTCACCACAGAACGAAACGCGCAGGACCGGCTGCCCATTGTGCCCGATGGCCTCGCCGACATCAGTCCGAACCAGTTGCATGGATGAACCCCGCTTATCTGGTGTATATGGCCACGCGGGCGCCTCCTAGCTGATGCGCACGCCTGCAGCTCAATGTGCATCCAGAGATGAAGTTCCAGCGCATGCCTGGTGCGATTGCACGGCCACAGGGATACCGCGGAGAAGGACGCGCGTCGGCTTCTTCGCAATCGCGTAGTCTACAAATCTCCTGACAGTTTCCTTTGCTTGGCCTGGGCACACGCTGTCCGGAACTTTTCGACCTCCTCCTCCGTCAGATGCTCGATGCCGATAAAGTCGTTCTTGCCTTGGCCGGACCGGATCAACTCATCGAGCTTTGCCTGGATGGCGGCGCCATCGCGGTTCTGTGTGTTCTGAATCAAGAAGACCATCAGAAAGGTAACGATGGTGGTTCCGGTGTTGATGACCAGTTGCCAGGTCTCCGAGTATTGAAACACTGGGCCTGTGGCCGCCCAGGTCAAAACCGATCCCAAGCAAAGCGCGAAGGCCCACGGCCTGCCTGTGGCGTGAGCAACTACTTCCGCCATTCGATTGAACGTCTTTTCCATGACACAAACCTTGGATGATGCTGCGCAACAAACGTTGGTTTAGGGCACCAGTTCCCACCCGATCAGGATCGCGATTTCCGGCAACTTTTGCGCGCTTGCCGAGTTTTGTTTTCCGAGGGTTTCTAGAAGGAAGAGTGTCACCATGGAAGCGACACAAATTCAGCCAGCCGCGGTAGAAGCCGGCTTGGAACGCAAGCGCTGCGCCGACATAGCCGACCTGCAGGCCTTACATTTTGAGCGAAAGAAAATGTTCCCGGTAGCCAGGGCGTTGAAGGCGGTCGCGCAAGAAATTCGCGGCGTCCATTCTCAGGTATGAGCGCGCTGCTCCCCGGCAAGGCCGGCAGGCTCAATCACACGCTGGCAAGGCGGCGCTTCTATTCTCCGGTCTATGTGCAAGCGGGCCGGCCGGACAGGCGTTATGAAGTTAACCACGTCCAGGAAGCGGCCGAGCAACTCGTCAAGTGGTCGAAGCGGGGCCCCGGATGGCACAAGGCAATGATCCTTTGCCTGTCAGCTCTGGAGGGCGATCCAATCGACCCGCAGGTCATACGCAAAGCCTTCGAAGCTGCGGCAAAGGAGACTGGCATGTTGCTCCGTTCCGACCAAGGCAATGCCAGCCGAGATTAATTCGCTTTCCCGGGAACATCTCTCCCTGAACCCAGTTTTCTCCCTACAGGGTCTGCTGTAAACCTTTTCGGCGATCTGGGAGGAAAACCTGATGAACGTCGCCAACTTGCAACTTGAAGGCCTTCTCATGTCCGTTGCGTCAATCAACAATCTCCTGGTTCACAAGGGAGTTCTTTCGATCGACGAAATTGACAGCGCCCTACAACATGCCGAGGATTCGCTGTTGGACGACGCACGGCTTTACGAGGATATGTCCCCGTCAAATCGCGATGCTGTGTGTTTTCCGCTGAGACTGCTTCAGTTGGCTAACTTGGCTCAGTCGGAAACCGAGATTCCGCCGTTCTCAGAACTTGCTAAAATGGTGGGCGAACTCAAGCAGCCCTATAACGAAAAGAGGGCCGGCATATTGGGCTAAGCGCACGACGCCACTGCGGATTTCCAATCGATTAGATAACGCAGGCGGCCACGAAAGCCATATGCTGTTCACGCCGCGCGCATGCGGCCCTCATGCTCCTACGATCCCGCGGCAGGCGGTCCGAACGTGAGAATGATCAATAGGGCAATAAAAAGCACCGCGCTATCATGGCACCCCACATCAGGATATTTCCGGTGATCCCCGGGGCTGAGACCCTGTTCCGGAAGATTCCGGGCTGGGCGCTCGGAACATTAGCGGGTTCGAATAGTTAGGCCCTTGCGTCGGATGAGGCTGCTTGGAGTTCGGCGTAGGCTGGTGGGGCAAAAACATCAGCCGGCCCGCGTTATCGGTTCCTCCGTAGCGCGGGCTTTTTCATGCCGGAACAATGCGGCCGCCTCGCGGTTTTCATGTTGGCGGCGCATTCCAGATCACAACTCCGTGGCGCCGCCTCGGGCAGCTAGCCCGAAATGGAGCCCGCTCCGGTCCCTCCCGGTGCGGGCTTCGTTTGTGCAATATGATGCGGCCGTGGCCGCCTGGGATGACGATGACAGCAAAGACCCATTCAGAACTAGACCAACGAATAGACCGAACGAGTAGGGCTGCGCGTGAAATTATCAAGATGGAGGCAGCGGCGCGCGCTGAAAGGACCAGAAGGTTGAAGGATTTGCGCAAAGCAAAACAAGCCACTGAGCCGAAGCCTGTGAAGAAGACCTAGGCTTGACACCCGACTGGCACTTAGGAGTCGACATCCAACCGCCGGTGTTTGGGCTGCTCATGCCAAATGACTTGCCGCAGGTCGCGCCAGCCGACCGCTTGACCGCACACAAAATGGTCGCCTTCGCTAGCCGGCTGACTGCCGTGTCGCGCGCCGGTAATCGGCGGCCCTAGATCGGAAAGCTTGGTCATTTTGCAAAGTCGATGGCCATCTACCTGTTGCCGAGCTGTTCGGCTGCGCGCTCCAGCGTCCCGCGGTCATTCCCGTGCTTCCTGATAAGCTCGCGAACCTCCGGGATCGTTAGACCGAACCTGCTGGCGAGGTAGCCTACCTCGTATTCTTCATCCCCCGACACGCGGTCGCGGTCGTGATAGTCACGTTTGCTCTTGTCGTCAGTCATGAGATTTTCCTCCTGATGTCAGCGGTTGCTATCTCTTCAGCAACTGACGACAGAGCGCGTGAAACATTGAACAGTTTTAGTCGTTCAAAGACGCGCGCTCGTTCCTGCAGGATCATTATGCATCGTTGACGTTCCGAGACGGCTTCGGCCGCCGATGCTGCCGGTAACATCACACTAGCTGGTTGTTCAATCGGGAGGTTGGGTGGCATCGGTATGTTCATCGTAGCACCATGCGGCTCCGGACAAGCGCCGGAGCCGCTGTCGAGGGTGGTCAGGCCGCTTGCAGGGCGCGCTCGTTGGCATCGCTCTCGCCCAAAGCGCTGAGCGCTTCGTCGGTCGCCGTCTCTTCTTTGAGGGTTTCGCGCAACAGCGGGAGGGCATCCTTCATGCCGAGTTGTTCCGCCCAGGCGATGAGCGTCCCGTAGCGGGCAATCTCATAATGCTCAACCGACTGTGCGGCACCTACAAGGCCGGCATCGAGGGCGGGCGCCCCCTTATACTCCTCGAGAATCTCCGAGCCTTCTTCCAGAATGCCGTCGATGGCCGGACACGTCTTGCCTCTGGCAGGTTTGCCGAGTTGCTCGAAAACCTGTTCGAGCCGTTCTACCTGGCGTTCTGTTTCCATCCGATGTTTCTCGAATGCAGCGCCTACCTGTTCGGATTGTGCGGCCTTCGCCAGCTTCGGCAATGTCTTCAGGATCTTCTTTTCCGCGTAATAGTGGTCCTTCAGACCATCCACAAACAGGGTTTCCAAACCGTTTTCCGATTTCGTCGGCATTGCGTTTTCTCCTTCTGAATGGCTAAGAAGAAGCGGCGCCTGGGAGCGCCGCTTCCTCTCTCAAGACTGACCACCTTTGCGACCGGCTTCCGAAGCCTTCTCGCGGTCGTCAGCAAAGTTGCCGCTGCCGCCGCGCTGTTGGCCACCGCGTTGCTTGTCATCGGCCTGCTGCTGACCCCGCCTGTCGTCGTCGCGCTGCTGCTCGCCGCCGCTGCCGCGGCGCCGATCCTCATCCCCGGTGTTTTTCCGGCTCTGCTGTCCTGCCTTCACATGCTGTTCGCGATTTCCGCCTTGATTGGCCATGTTCTTCTCCTGCCTTGTTGGTAAGTTTTTCCTAACCATACTCAACTGTGGCCCTCGCGCTCTGTTCCGACGGAAATATTTCGTGATTTGGAATCAGCCTCGGCCGCCCCCTGCGCCCGCCCGCCACAATTCCTGCACGCCCACTCCGAGGTCGGGGAACGGTTGTGCTCGAATCTATGGCCACCGGTAATCAGACAGCGGTAACTCGACGGCGTGGCTGAAAACGACCGCCTTTAGGATCAGGGAAAACGAGCTGCTTGGTGTCGAAATGATTGACCGAACACGACAGCGGCACTTATTGGATTACCCGCACTATAGGCGACCGGATCACTGGCTCCAGGTCATTTGGGAAGTGTGGAGCATCGCCCGGTAGGGCATCGACCCCACGCAACTGCCGATCAACGCGTTGCCTACGGCCCAGTTCCGGTTTTCCATGCGAGCGCGGCTCGCCCCCTCCTCATATGCGACTTTGTCCAGACAAGGCGCAGTGCACAGGGAACGGGCGCCCCTCAAATGGACGTAGGTTGACAGCCCCCAAGTCTAAAATTGTCGGGAACTGCGCCGCCTATCACGCGTACCATGTCGAAAATCCCGTTGCCAACCAACCCCTGCAACGGGCTTTACTGGATAGCCCGGCACCGGTCCTGTCGCTCGGTCATGCTGCTGAGCAGCCGGGCTATTCGGTTCTCACCAAATGACTCGCAAATCCCCCCAACAGGTATAGGCTATCTTCGTGACCCGACAACCCAAAAGGGGGCGTCGATGTTATGTTCTGTCGTTTCCATTAATTCAGGCCAATTCAAGCCGGCAGCGCCCCTGCAGGGACGCAGGGTCCTTGTCGTCGAGGACGAGTATCTGATCGCAGCCGAACTCGAAGAGGCGATCAGGGAAGCTGGCGGCAGGGTAATTGGTCCGGTGGCCAATCCTCAAGATGCTTCGAGGAAAATCGCCAGCGAGGACGTCGAATGCGCCACGGTTGACATAAAGCTGGGTGGTGCCGCGACCTTCGCCGTCGCGGTCGAATTGAAGGCGCACGGTATCCCGTTCATATTCGTCACCGGATATGACCGGACCATTGTCCCAAGCGAATTTTCTGGCGTTCAGCGTCTTGTGAAGCCCGTCAAAACCGATGACGTCATCAGGCATTTAATCGAGCTGACCTAATTCACCGCCTTGTCCCGTCCCACTGGATAGGCGACTTCCTTCCCGGTGACCCCTCGCGCCATCTTCAACAGCCTCAGGCGCAAACTTTTTTCTTGTCAGCGACCTTGTTCCGTCTGGACGCTATATAAGGCGGCGCTAATCACGCCGATGATCACTTTCTGCTGAGTTTCGTATCGATCCTATTTTTCAGCACGCTTCTCCAGGCGCAAGCGTGTCAGCCTTCGGGGTCAGGCAGTTTGGCTTCACATTCGATGTGCCCCCAGGCTTTGTCTTGACCCAGCGCTCGGACCGGGGCGGCTTTTCAGGGCGCAAACGAAGCCTTTCTCGCCGTGTGGGGCGCTAGGCTCGGCCAGGCCAGTTTTCGGGCCGAGATCGAGCATCGGATGGTTGAGGACGAAAAGGCCGGCTGGAAGCTGACCTATCGGCGCGTCACGCCGCGATGGGCCAGTTACTCGGGCATCAACAATGGCCAGATCCGATATGTCCGTGCCATTGCCGTCTGCAATGACTCCGTGCCGCGCTCTTCACCATCAACTACAGCAGAACCGAAAAAGTCCCCTACGATCCAGTTGTGGTCCGCATGGTGCGATCCCTGATGGCGGAAGGCTGCTAAGCTGAGTCCGCCGCGAATTGATCGCTGGTGCTGCATTGTCGGCACACTATCCCATGTCTGTTTTGATCATTGTCCTCGCGAGGCTGCCAAGTCTAATACCGGCGGTTTGGAACCTCTCCGGCTGCTGAGTATTTCGGTAGAGCTCCAGAAAAACGAGGCAACAACAATGGCGGCGCCGCGGGCGGTTTGGAAAGGCTTCCTGAAAGTTGGTTCGGTCTCCTGCGGCGTGAAGCTGGTCGGCGCGACCAGCGAAGCCTCGAAAATCCATTTCAAGATTCTCAACCGGAAGGACGGTCTTCCGGTAAAGAGCGCCTACGTCGATGAGGAGACCGGCGACATCGTCGAGGCAGAAGACCAGACGAAGGGATACGAGGTCGAAAAGGGGGAATTCATCGAAGTTCCGCCCGACGACATCAAAAAGCTCAAGCTGACGTCCGCCCACACCCTGGAGGTCGAGGAATTCGTTGCTCTCGACGACATCGACACGCGTTATTTGGAAAAACCTTACTACGTCATCCCTGCCGATGGCGCGGCTGTCGAAGCGTTTTCGGTGCTGCGAGAAGCCATGGCAAAAAAGCGCGTAGCGGCCAGATCCTGTGTGGTGCTTTACCAGCGCGGGCGGGAAGTGGTGATTCAACCCTTCGGCAAAGGCATGCTGCTTACAGAGCTGCGCACCCATGACGAAATGATCCCGGAAAAGACCGTCTTCGACGATCTGAAGAGTCCTAAATATGATCAGGACCTGCTCGAGATCGCCGGCCTGCTGATCGACAAGAAGGTGACCAAATTCGATCCATCGAAATTCGAGGACACCTACGAGGATGCGCTCGTTGCAATGATCGACGCAAAGCGCAAGGGCAAGAAGCCGCCGAAACCGGCACCAAGGCCTAAAGAGAACGTCGTCGACCTCGCGTCGGTGCTGCGCAAGAGCCTTGCCAAGGAAGGCATCAAAGCAGGTCCCAAGTCAAAGGTAACCCGCAAGTCGGCATAAGGGAACTTGCCGCTGATCAGCGGGTTGATCCTCATGATCCTCATCTCAGGAGCACTGAGCTATGACAGGCGATGAAAACCGTCGCGAAACGGGTGCCACAAAATATCCGGCAATGAAAGACGCCGACCCGTCGGATGATTTCTCGCAAGATGCGGCGGGCAACAAGAAGCCGCCGAGCGGGATCGGCCTGACGAGGCCAGCCGGTCAAGGGGAAGACAGCCCCCAACGGTCCGCCCGCCAGAATCCAGGGAAAGAGGCGACCCCGAGTCCAGCAACAGAAAAGACGTCTGGAGCCGGTCCTGCCATCTCGGAACATTCGAAAGATGCAAAGGCGCCCAAGGCAGGTCGCCGACCAGGCGCTTACGTCAAAGAGTGAGTCATGAACGTCAGCGGCGAGGCGACCAAATCCGTTTGGATGCTTGACACCAAGTTCCCTACCGCTCCTCGCTTGCAACAGGACGAGCACTGCGACGTGGCCGTGGTTGGCGCCGGTATCGCAGGGGTTTCGATCGCCTATGAGCTCGTCCTGGCCGGTCGCAACGTTGTGCTCGTGGATCGCGGCCCCTTGCTCGGCGGCATGACCTCTCGCACGACCGCCCATTTGGCGCCCGTCTGCGACGACGGCCTGGGGGCACTGGTGGAGATGCGCGGCGAAGAGCTGGCGCGCGGATTTCAGGAAAGTCAGCAAGCCGCCGTCGACCGCATCGAAGAGCTTGTCGGCAACCTGGCGATCGACTGCGATTTTCGGCGGCTGGATGGGTTTCTTTTCCCGGCCGCGTGGATGGATGATGAAGAAGCCGCCAAACAATGTGACAAAGAGTATGCCGCCGCGATCAAGGTCGGCGCTATCGTGGAGCGCAGCAAGGGGGTTCCGCTCAACGGCCATGAATCCGCGCCCGTCTTGCGCTATCCCAATCAAGCCACCTTCCACCCGCTGAAATATCTTCGCGCTATCCTGGCGGATTTCGAGAAGCGTGGCGGCAGGGCATTCGCCAACAGCGCCGTCACCGACATCGAGGAAGGCGATCAGGTTCGCCTGAAATGTGAGCGAGGCGCCATCACGGCCTCCAACGCGGTGTTTGCTACGAATTCCCCGATCAACACCTGGGTCAAGATCCACAGCAAGATGGCGCCCTACCGCACCTATGCGATGGCCTTCGAGATCACCAAGCGACTTCTTTCGGACGCACTCTACTGGGACATGGACGACCCTTACTATTATGTCCGTCTCAATCCTGGCTCCGGCAAAACCAACTATCTCATAGTCGGGGGTCGTGATCACAAATCAGGCGAAGCGGATGACGGCGATGCACGCTTCGCCGCCCTCGAAGCCTGGATCAGGGCGTTGGTCCCCGATCTAGGCGGTGAAACGGCGAGATGGTCTGGTCAGGTCCTCGACACGATTGACTATTGCGGCTTCATCGGCAGGAGCCCCGGAAGCAAAAACGTCTTCGTCGCCACCGGAGATTCCGGTCAGGGCATAACGCACGGAGCGTTGGCCGGGCTGTTGATCAGGGACCTGGTCGTCAAGGGCTCGAATTCTTGGGAAGCCGTCTATGCGCCCGACAGGACGCCGCCCGCGGCCTTTGCGAACTATCTCAGCGAGAACCTCACGGCGGTGAAGAACTTTGCCGAATATCTGCTGCCCGGACAAGTCAAGTCGGCCGAGGACCTCAAGTCCGGGGAAGGGGGCGTTATTCACGACGGCCTGAGCAAGCTCGCCGTGTGCCGCGACCGCGACGGCAAGCTGCACACGCATTCAGCAAGCTGCAGCCATCTCGGCTGTATCGTGCACTGGAATTCTACCGAGCAGTGCTGGGATTGTCCGTGCCACGGCTCCCAATTCGCGCCGGATGGCGCGGTGCTCAACGGACCAGCGATCCGAGGGCTGAGCTAGCACCGCCTGCGCGGCTGCGTCTGTGCCGCTTTGCCAAAGCTAGGTCATCCTTGCTGTCGGCGTGCCGCCGTTATCAATCGAGTTGGACCCAAGCTGGTGCATGATCGCTTGGCTTTTCCCACCGCGCAACTCAGCATCGACGCCGGCGTCACGTAGCCTTCGAAAGCGAAGGGCTGATGAGAAGATGGTCCATCCGGAGGCCTGAGCTTCTATCGAAACCACCCCTGAAGGAAAAGTTCCAGTAGGTGCAGATGCCCTTCTCGGGATGGATGCGCCGGATGGCATCGAGCCAACCGCACTCAAGCATGTTGGCGTAGGCCTGCCGACTTTCCGGAAAGTAGACGGCGTCGCCTAGCCATCGTCTCGGCACCGCCGCATCGATCGCAGTTGGGACGACAACAGCCGCGCGTAGCTGGCCAGGCGGTTGAACCACCGAAGCTTGTAGTCGAACTTTGGGCCCGGCGCTGGGTTGCCGTTGGGCAAATAGAGGCAGCCAACGACAAGCCCATCCACCTCGGCCTCGATATAGCGGCTGTGAGTCTCGTCAGGATCGCCAGGCAGGCCGCGTCGACGTTCCGCCGGCTCCTTCCCTCAGCCCACGATATGTTTCACCTCTGCGTCCGCGCCTTTCAGCGGACGAGAACGAGGTTTTCTCGGCCGCGTAGGCGCTGTCCCCGTTTCATCGCGTCTCGGCATGGGCTTCGGAGTTAACCGCCGAATGTGGGGAAGGTTTCACCGCGCTTCGCAGAGCATGCATACGTGCGGCTACACTTGTCCTCGAGTGCCGCAGGATCGTTTGAAGTTCGTGAACCTACTGGCTCGGCCAGCGTTCAATGCATGGAACCGTCCCCCCGCATGAGGTCAAAAATCGGACGCTAGTCCCATGCCACAAGAGCCGCAAACTCCCGGTGCCGAAGCGCGCTTTCCCTTCGACAGGATGGCCGTCGAGCGGTTCCGACAGGCTTTTCCGCGAGCGAGGTGGAGCGACGAGCGCAAGAGCTGGTTCGTCCCCGGAAAGACAGCCACCGGCCGGATCGACCGTTGGCTGGCAAAAGAGGCAGCAATGCTGGCCATTCACGGCGACAGCAAAGGACGCGACGCCTTCGCCTTTGATCCAATATCAAGCCCATACCTGGAGGTGTCCGACGACCTCCGTATTCGAACGCCGTATTCGAAGACGGTTTTCGAGGAACTGCGAACAGTTCCCTGGGCAAGTTGGGACGAGGAATTGCGGGCCTGGCGAGTGCCGTTCCGTTCTTTTGAGGAGCTACGACGCCGTTGGCCCAGAATCGAAAAGGCTGCCCAACAGGCCGAACCCGAAGAAAGGAAGCGACGACGAGACGCTGCCAAAAACTCTGAAGGTGACAAGGTCGCTCGACTGCGGAATGCCGAACGCCGGCGTCGTCGCTATCCACTGCCAGCTGAACATTTACCGCCTGTGGGTAAGCCGGTTGCGACAGAACAATATGGCATTGTCGTTTTTAACGAAGTGTCCGGCGAACTCGTCGAGGCGCGTGATTTGACGGCCTCCTATCCAAACGCGGCGTGCGCAAACGCCGACTACATCTGGGGCAGGTGGCGTTCGGCCACGCTGTCCGAACTGGTCAGGACATGGCCCGCACGCAGTCCGCCAGGAGCGCACGAACGTTCAAGGGGCTGGTGGCAGCCGACACTTCCCGAACTAAGAGTTGCTCGTCAAAACGCCCGCAGCATGGAGCGCAGAAAACACAGTCGCGAGCTCAGCAGGGTTCGCTGACTCTTGGTTCTTCGAATTGCTCAACCCGAACGCATGACACCGGGCTCTTCGCCAGGTGCCTTACTGCTGGAGGAGCGCAGTCCAGGAATATCACGCACTACATCGGAAAAATTGACGGTCGCCACCAGATAGCCTGCCTCATCGTAGACCTTGATGCTCGAGCCCGATTGGGCAGCGCCGGCGGGGTCCTCGGCCACGAGGGCGGCGTGAGCCATTTCCAGCGCTCTCGGGCTGGCCAGATCGGCGCTGGAGAGCTCCTCCTCGACTATCTTGGTCTTGCCGAGTTGGACCGTCTCGAAGCGGAAAGTGGGCATGGGACATCTCCTGTTCCCATGCAATGCTTAGGACGGCGTAGCGTTCCAGGAAGGTGATCCGCCACCAACCAAATAGCGATCATCGCAACGCCCACATAGCTCAGACACTTCAGCAAGCGTGCGAACCCTCGATCGAACCCGCGCGGTTATCCGCCTGCCAGCACTGCCGCGAGACCAGAAGGCCGCACGTCAATCTCCCTGCTGTTTGCGGACGCGATGCTTTTCGATTTCCTCAGGTTCCTGATCTTCAATTCGGGTGATGTTCGAAGCCGAGTTATTTGATCGCAACATTTCAGCCAGCTTCGCATGGATTGCCTGTGTGTCGCGATGCTCTGCTCGCTGGATGAACAGCGTCATGGCCCAGGTGACGAGGGTAGCCGCCCCATGCCAATTCAAACTTTGCCGGTCGAAAACCATCCAAAGAATGGAATAAGCCAACAACACCAGGAAGGCTGCGGGACGTGAGGTCAAGTTGCCGATCGAGGTTAGCACGCTCATGTTTGGGTGATTTGCCATCAGCAAGAACTTTCGACTTTGACGCATGTTCCAGCGAGGCCTCGTGTCTCGGAGATCAGTCCAAGCTATTCATTCGCATATGTCGACCAGGCGGCGGCAAGATTTCTATCGCTATAGGTTTGTCGCACCGGAGTTGGCTCCCCCACAATTTCTCTGACAGCTCTTCTGGATTCTTGAACGAGACGCTGCCTTCCCGCCTTGCGATGCCTTCCAGCTTTCGATCAAGGCCTTGCAACACTGATTTTTCTGGGGCCCAGCCCGCCTTCAACTACCCAGCTCTCAACGACGATTACCGATCGAGAAAGATTGAGCCTCGGTGGAACATGATGCCGTCGTCGAGGTTCGTATTGCATGTAGGAGGATGCGTCATGAACGGTGTCATTTATCTAATCGGCCTGATCGTCGTCGTGCTTGCGATCCTATCCTTCCTCGGATTCCACTAGGAGGCACCCATGCGGGGCGAAGACAATCATGGCCGTGTGACGGCCGATTTCGAAACAGCCAAAGGCGAATTAGCCGACAGGCTCAAGCAAGAAACGCAGGGCGCCAGCGAGATATTGCACGACGCTCGCGACGAACTCACCCGAATGGCCGGCGACTACGGTTCGGAGGCGAAGCAGGCTCTTTACGAGAAGGCGGAAGATGCGCAGCGCGACATCTGTGCCGACTTGAAGTCCCTTGGTGGAGCGCTGCGCGCGGCGAGCGACCATCTGGCCAATAACAAACAGCAGGCCGCATCGAAGTTCGCGCTCGATGCCGCTGGCGGACTGGAACGTCTCTCCACATCCTTGAAAGACAGGCCGTTCAAGGATGTGCTTGGCGAAATCCAATCGTTCGGCCGCGAAAATTCGGGTGCGTTGCTAGCCGGTTCTGTGCTGGCCGGCGTGGCTCTTGGGCGTTTCATCAAAAGCTCGCCGCCGTCTCGCCGCACGGCTTCGGATGGAAGACTGTCCGGCGATTCCAACTCGCGTTCGCACCACTCGGCTGCGGCTGGCTCCGGAGACCAATCTGACCAACCCTCCCGCACCACGCAGGCCCACGATTGGCGTCCCAACCTGGAGGAGAAACCATGAGCAACGCTCACGACACCCGAAGCTTGGCCACGCTCGTCAGCGAGCTCGCGCAGCAAGTGACAACCTTGTTGCAGGCTGAGGGCAGGCTGTTGCGGGCCGAAATTTCGGAGAAGGCAAGCAAGGCTGGCGCCGGCGCTGTCGAGATTCTGGGAGGCGCGATCTGCCTCCTGGCCGCCTTGCTGGTGCTGCTGCAGGCTCTGGTGATCGCTTTGGCGAGCGCAGGGCTGGGCGCGGGATGGTCTTCACTGCTGGTCGGCGTCATCGTCGCCCTGCTTGGCGTCACTCTTTTGCGCAACGGCATGGCTGGCATGACGGTTTCCGAACTGACTCCCGACCGCACTCAAGACCAACTCAAGCGCGACGCGCGCGTGATCAAGGAACAGTTGAGATGAACGACAAATCTGCAGCCGAGCTCGAACGCGATGCTGACATCGCGCGCGCAAAATTGACGGACACGGCGGATTCGATCCGCCACAAGATGACCCCGGGTCAATTGATCGATGAGTTCACCGGAACGTTTGCGGGAGGCGATTTCTCCTCGATGCTCGATAACCTCAGGACACAGGTCCGAGACAACCCGCTGCCGGTTACCATGGTCGGTGCCGGCTTGGCCTGGCTGATGTTCGGTAAGGGTCCATCGGCCGATGACCTAAGTGATCTTCTCGGTTCTGGCAGTTCGGCTGCTCGCGAGCGCGGTAGTCGGAACGCCGAATCTGACTATGATTGGCAAGGGAGCCAGGGAGCTGATTCCCGACCGAGCACGACAGAACAAACTTCCCAACTTTCCGGCGTCACACACTCAATTGTTTCCACCGCGAGCGGTGTAGCCGACGCCGTTTCCGGTATTGCAAACGACGCCAGAGACACACTGTCAGGCACGGCCGCTGGAGTGAGGTCCGGCGCGGTGCGGATGGGGCGGCCGATGCAGGATCTCTTGCAGAGCGAACCGCTGGCCGTCGCCGCGGTCGGCCTGGTGGTGGGAACTGCTATCGGCGCAATGCTGCCACACACGGATACGGAAGACGAGGTGCTTGGCGGCTACAGCCAGAAACTTCGCGACAATGCGGAGAAGGTTCTCGATCAAGGCGTCGAACAGGCGAAGGAGGTTGCGGCCGAGGCTTATGGCGCAATCAAGGAGGAGGCTGCCCGACAGAGCTCCGATGGTTCGTCTGGCACGGTGATGAGCAAACTCGGCAAGGTGGTGAGATCGACAGCCGACAACACCGAGGAAGCAGTTCGCGAGCGCTTGTCGGAGGCCGACAAACCATAGACAACGAGCGGGTTGCGCGGGGAAGGGCATATGGCCGGTCGATGGGAAACCATTGCCGGCCTCGTCGGGTTCAGACCCTCCAACGTCTCCATGGCGCGCGCAGTGTTCAGGGCGCTTGCGACCGCGTAAATATTTGGTTCGACGAGCCGCGCCAAGCTGAGGCCTAGGAGCGGAATGACGAGTATTTTGCGCCTTCCAACGAAGCTGAAGCACGTTGAAATGCGAGAACGCAGGCCGAGGTTTGATCCGCCGATCAATCCTGCCGGAAATTGCGTCTTTGGGGACGGGAACCGGCGGTCAAGCTTTAGACAGCGGCTGAGCCATAGTTTAGCTGACGGTTCAGCTGGTTTGGCGCATCAGGCGTTCCTTGACCTTTTGAAACTAGTTGGCTTGAACTAGGGACAGACCCCGCTCGGCCGCCTTTATCGAGGGCGTTCCGATCCACGAAATACATGAGGAAATTGGCAGTGTTTACGAGGCGATCTTCCGAGCGGTCGAGCACTGCGAGGGCCGGCTGGCCGGTTGAAATCATTGGCTGATCCCGGAAGGTCGGCAAATTAGCGATTTCTGATAGACCTTTGGAACTTTGTGGCGAGTGTTCCATTTTCAACCGCATGCGAGACGCTGTGATGCAGGGCATTCGGACGCGCGTGAACGTGCAGTGCCCGCGCTACTCATTAGTGCTGCCGATCTACAATGAGGAAGAGGTGCTGCCCCGGCTGGTCGAGAGAATTAACCTGCTGGTGGATCAACTGGACGCAGAGACCGAGGTCATCTTCGTCGACGATGGAAGCCTCGACGGAAGCGTGAAATACCTTCGGCGCGTGGTCGCCGCCGAGCCGAGCTTCCGGCTGATCGAGTTTTCCCGCAACTTCGGACACCAGATCGCCATCACGGCCGGCATGGAGGCGGCGGCGGGCGAGGCCGTCATCGTCATGGATGCCGATCTGCAAGATCCCCCGGAAGTAGTTCTCGACTTGGTGGCGAAGTGGAAGGAAGGCTTCGAGATCGTCTATGCAAGGCGCACCAGACGACAGGGTGAATCCTGGTTCAAGCGTTTGTCAGCGAGCCTCTTCTACCGCCTGCTGGAGAAGATGACCCCGGTCGACATTCCGCGCGATGTCGGCGACTTCCGCCTGGTCGGCCGCAAGGCGCTGGAGACCTTCAAATGCATGCCGGAGCACGACCGCTTCGTCAGGGGCATGTTCGGCTGGATGGGCTTCAAACAGGCGGCGGTCCCCTTCGAGCGACCGGCGCGCACGCTGGGCGAGACCAAATACCCGTTCTGGAAGATGCTGCATCTCGCGCTCCACGGCATCATCGGCTTCTCGGAGAAACCGCTGCGTCTGGCGCTTTGGGCGGGATTGGCCATTTCAGCCCTTGCCGTGTTGTTCGGGGCTTACGCTACCTTTGCCTGGCTCTTTCAGGCGGGCGTCATAGCCGGCTGGACTTCGACCGTGGTGATAGTGTCGCTGCTCTGCGGCATCAATCTTTTCATGACGGGCGTGGTCGGGCTTTACGTCGGCAGCATCCATGCCGAAGTCAAACGCCGACCCCTCTACGTGATTGAAAGGCTGACCGGCTTTAATCGCTCGGTGCGCGTCGCCTCGGGCGAGCGGCGGGCATCGTTTCGCAAGGCAGAGAACCGGGTTCCCGCTGATGTCCGAACACTTCGACAGCTATGACGCCAGCTACGGCGAGGTGGTTGAAGGCTCGATCCGGTTCTCCGGCCTACAGCATGACTTCTTCCTCGCCGCCAAGGCCGACCTTTTGCGGCGCCTGGTCGGCGAGCGGTGCCTTCGCCAGGGCGGCGCGGACGTGCGCGGGCTCGATGTGGGCTGCGGTGTCGGCGCGCTCCATCCCTATCTCGATGGCGCCTTTGATCGTCTTGACGGCTGCGACGTCTCGCAGAAATCGCTCGCGCGTGCCCGCCGCGACAACCCGCATATCACCTACACCGCCTGCACCACGGATCGCCTGCCTTACCAAGACGGCGCCTTCGACCTGGCCTTCGCCAGTTGCGTCGTCCACCACGTGCCGCCCGCTTCTCGGCCCAATTTTTTCCATGAGATGAGGCGTGTCCTGCGGCAGGGCGGCGTCGCCTGCATCATCGAGCACAATCCCTACAATCCGCTGACGCGTATCGCAGTGTTCCGCTGCCCGTTCGACGAGGACGCCGTTTTGCTTGGCGCGGGCGAGGCGGCACGGCTGCTTCGAGACGCGGGGTTCAGGTATATCCGGTCCGAGCATTTCCTGCTTCTGCCTTCAGCAAGACCCTTTGCCAGGAAGGTCGAGCGTGCGCTCGCCGCCCTGCCGCTCGGAGCGCAGTATGCGTGTGTCGCTTATGCCTGAGCACCGTTTCACCGCCGGCGTGAAATTCCTGGCGCGCTTCGGATCGGTCGGCATCGCCGCGACGATTCTTTACGCCGTCCTGGCCGCGGTCTTCGCCCGGGCGGACAGGATCGGCTTCACGCCGGTGCAGGCCTCGCTCGCCGCTTATGCTGCGGCGGCGCTGTTTTCCTACCTGGCGCACAAGTCCTTCAGCTTCATGTCGGCCGGACCGCATCGCTCGGAAGCGCCACGTTTCCTGCTGCTGTCCGCGACCGGCCTTGGCGTCGCCTATGCTGCGCCCACGCTCTTCACGGTGATGCTCGGCCTGCCGCTTTTCGTCCCCATCCTGCTGACCTGCCTGATCATCCCGGCGCTCAATCTTATCGCGCTCGACCGCTGGGTCTTTGCCGGGCGGGAAGCCGACCGACGGGGCGACCCGTCCTGAGTGAATGTCGCTTGCGCCTAAAGCGCATCCAGCCGAAACGAGATCAGCTTGATCGACCGATTGTATATGTTGCTTGCCGCCGGGCTCTGCGCGATGCCGTCGGGATAGTCGAAGAACAATTCCAGCCTGCCTGTGTCGGCCAGGGCTGCCTGGGGAATGACGAAAGCTACCGTCATCGGTGCCGCGCCCGAAACTGTCGCCTGATGCAGCCTTACGCCATTTGCCGAGATGACGACCCTCTGTGTGAGTTGGGGAGGACGCTTGACTGCGGCCATCTGCAGCGTTGCCAGAAGACCGCCACGGACGGGCGGCAGCGCCAGGCGAAGGCGAGAGGTCTCGCCCAGCGAATGGGTGCCGTCCGCCACCGGGCCCGACCAGCCGCAAACCCTCATATCCGCCGTCTGTCTGGCGCCATCGGATCGGAACGATATCGTTCGGCCGGGCGTATAGCTGCCGATGGCATTGCGGTTGAGGCACGTTGTCGTGCGGTCGATGTAATAGGCGTGATAGTCGTCGCTGACGTCGGGACTGAGGGCAAGCGCGAGGATGGCGAACTCGGACAAGGCAAGGGCGACCGCTAGGCCGTAGCCGCCAAGCGACACAGCGGACCTAGGGGAACGCAGCGCTTCAGACAAGGGCAAGATAGCCTCCGATCCACGCCACCGTCATGAAGTAGCAGGCGGCGAGGAACAGCGCCAAGGCCGCGACGAAGGTCAGCTTCGATCCTGACAGCAAGACGGCTACCAGCATCGTCAGCGGCGCGAGCCCGACGACGTATCTGACCATCGAAGCCAGGTTCGTGGTCAAGGGCAAGATGATGCTAACCGCGCAGAAAAGGGCCGCGCCATATTGCCTGCGAGCCCCGAGCACCAAGCACAGCGCCAGGCCAGCCGTTGCCGTCATTGCGCTCCATTGCGGCGCCGTCGGCAGCCAGTCGGCATTCGGGTGGTAGGACAGGCCGTCCCATAGAAACAGCAGCGGATTGCCCGCCACGCGCCCGAAGGCACGCTGAACGTGGAGGAAGGCAAAGCCGTCCCCGACCGTGAGATAGAGAAAGAGCATATAGGCGAACAAACCGGCGGGCGAGATGAAGATGGCGACCAGAAGATCCGGCCGGCCGAGCAGCCAGCGGGGAAAGGCGACGATAGAACCCCCCTTCGCGCGATACTCCTCGAACAAGTGAATGACAGTGGCGAACACGCCGAGCACACCAACGAGCCGCGTTGCCGATAGGAGCGCCGTGGCCACGCCGGCGGCGAGATGGTTTGAGCGCTTGAGCGCCAAGAAGACGCACGAGGTAAGCAGGACAAAGAGCGGTTCGGTGAGGAAAGTGGTGAAATGGAAAGAGAACGGGCCGCTGAGCAGGAAGGCGCAGTAGAGCACATAGGCGCGCATGTTCTTCCCCAGGAGCGGCCACGCTACGAGGCAAGCTGCGTAGCTCAACGCCTGCGACGTGATCGTCGCGATCAGGATCGTAGGGAAGGGCAGGATGGATCGGATCGCCGCCACCAGGAGCGGATAGAGCGGGAAGAAGCCCCAGCGCCCGACATTGCTTCCGTTCGCAATTGGGAAGCGCTCATAGCCCTTCTCGGAAATGTCTATATACCAGGAGCAGTCCCACCGGCAGAGCGCCTTGGCATAGGCCGCAAAGCCAGACTCCGCCGACACCGAGGCAAAGGCGGCATAGCGAATGGCAAGGCCGCTCAGGGCGAACAGCAGGGGCACCGCCACCACCGTGACTATCATGACGCGAATGCCGATATTCGCACGCGCCGCACCTTCAAGCGCCATGTCTCCACCCGTTCGCGTTGGCCCGGCAGCCGCGGTATTCGGTAAAAAGCGACTCCTGGAATTTTGGTTCCGCGGCAGCACGCAGCCGGCTCGACGATGACGACGCACCCTTCAACCCGCTCGGCGCCTGGGCGCATTCGCCCCAACGACGCGGAACTGCGGCTGTCCTTCGCGCTGCCCTTCGGAACATTCGTCGCATCTTGAAGTTCCATCCGGAGCGAACCAGCGCGATAGGCATCGCAATGCCCGATTATCTGAGGCTGCCGACCACAACGAAGGGGCTTGTCAGAGTGGTGATTGAAACCCCGCGTGGCGCGGAGGCGAAGATTGCCTACGATCGCGCAACCCGGACCTTCGGTTATGTCCGCCCCTTACCGGCCGGGATGACTTATCCCTACGACTGGGGTTTTATCCCTTCGACCTTGGGCGATGATGGCGATCCCCTCGACGGGCTGGTCATCCACCAGGCGGCTTCCGCTCCTGGCATCGTCATCAAATGCGACCTGTTGGGTGCATTGCGTGTCAAGCAGAAGGACTCCGGTGGCGAGGCCTTGCGCAACGACCGCTATGTCTTCTGTCCCCATAGAGAAGATGCTGCCGATGAGCCGGTTGCGACCGATCGTGTGCCAGATGACCTGCGGCGCGAAATCGAGCAGTTCTTTCTGTCGTCCGTGCTGGGGACGGGCAAGACCATCAAGTTCAAGGGATGGCAGAATGCCGACGAGGCTCGCAGGGCGATCAAGAAGGGCATGAAGGCCTTTGCCGCCTGTAAATGACCCAGCTTACTGCCAACGGAACAGAAGACCTGCAGCGACATTGTTAGTTCATCACATACTAACGCACAGGAGGCTTCCATGGGTCGCGGTATCTTGCTCTGGCTGCTCGGCATTCCCATTCCGATCATCATACTCATCATGCTGTTTGCGCGGTAGGAGGCTCAGATGCAGGCAACACTTGTGACTGCCGAGGCCTCTGCACCGACAGAATCCTCATCTTCAGCAGTGAACTGGGGGCCAATCATTGCCGGCGCCTTTGCCGCTTCGACCCTGACAGTCATGCTCCTATTGTTGGGCTCCGGCCTTGGGCTGAGCATGGTTTCGCCATGGTCCGCTGCTGGCGCGTCGGCCACGACATTTGCTGTGTCCACCGCAGTCTGGCTGGTGGTTGTGCAATGGCTTTCATCTGGCGTCGGTGGATATCTCACGGGTCGGTTGCGCACCAAATGGGTGGGGATTCATACCGATGAAACCTACTTCCGTGACACAGCTCACGGTTTCCTTGCCTGGGCACTCGCCACGCTTCTTGTTGCGGGAGTTCTTGGCTCAGCGCTTTCGGCGGCATTGGGTTCTGGAGTGCAGGCAGTTTCGACGGTGGCCGCGGGCGCCGCGACCGGGGCTTCGGCCGGTGCCGCAAGCAAGGACAGCTCAGCATTTGACAGCACGTCCTACTATGTGGATGCCTTATTCCGCCCCGCCGACCTGACCAAGCTCGTCGACGCCAATCCGCAGAACGAAGCTGCAGCGACCGCGCAGGCGTCGCGCATCCTGCTCGCCTCTGCTGCGAACGGCGGCGAACTTGCGGCTGACGACAGCGCCTATCTGACGCAACTCGTGGCCGCCCGCACCGGGCTTCCGCAGGCCGATGCCAAGGCTCGGGTAGATGCAATGATGGCCAAGGTGAAGGACGCAAAGATCAAGGCCCAGCAGGCGGCCGATACAGCCAGGAAAGCCGGCGCCTCCTTCGCCCTTCTTGGCGCCCTGTCCATGGTGGTGGGCGCCTTTATTGCCAGCGTCGCAGCGGCGCTAGGCGGACGACAGCGTGACGATGAGGAGGCCACTTATTTGGCCGACCGATAGGCTTGTCGCGAAAACCCCTTGGGTGATGCTCGATCAACAGGAGCTAATTATGAAACACCAGACCCTCGCACAACTGCAGGCGATCGCCGACGTCAAGCCGCTGGCGCAGAGCCCCGTTATGACCCGGAGGCAACGGATCGAGCGTTGGGCGGAGCTGCTCGAGCGGCATCCCGGCCGATGCCTGGGCGCGCTTGCTGGCACCGAACGCCTGCGCCTGGACGCCCGCCAGGCCGCACGAGCCGATGGATCGCCAATTTCGGTTGCCTTGGAAGATCCGCTGCTGAAAGCCGCGGGACTTAGGAACGACACCTATGGAGAGGCCCTTCGCTTCTTCGAGCTCAGCGATTGGCAATTGCACGAAATCGTCTGCAGCTGTCATGTCGGCGCCACCATGCAAAGCAAATGGGCCGCCGCCAGGGTGCGCAGGACCGTCAATGGCAGCCGTTTCCTGGCTTGGTTGAGGACCGTCCTCCTGCACTGAGTACTGCGGGCGTCTTGCCATTCAGGCGGCAACCGAAAGGGCAGGGCGGCCAGGCAAGGCCGCCGACTGCAAACCATGACGCCTTGGCCTCCACGGCACGGGGAGCGCATCGTAGGCCTTGCGCTCAGGGAGCAGTTTCACCAGCTATTGTGCATGCCATTTCTAAAATCCAAAATGAATGTTGACCAGCCCGACCTGTTCGCTGCAGCCGATGACCTGCCAGAAGGGTTTCGCTATCAGGGGAACCTTCGCGGCGGATGAAGAAACGGACCTGCTGCGCCACCTTGAGAGGCTCCCCTTTCAGCCTTCGATTTCCACGGCCACCTGGCAAATCGGCAGGTGATCGGTTTCGGCCTGCGCTACGACTACGATCGGCGCGGTGGTCGAGGCGCCCCCGAGACCAGATTTCTTGATGACGCTAAGGCGCAAAGTCGCTACTTTCGTCGGGTTGCCGGAAAGCGCTTTCGAACAGGTTCTGATCAACGAGTATCGATCGGGCGCAGGCATCGGCTGGCATCGCGACAAGCCGCATTTCGAGACGGTGGCCGGCGTATCCCTTCTTGCTCCCTGCAGCTTCCGACTCCGGCGCAAGAACGGCACGAAATGGGACCGCAAGACAATCATTGTCGAGCCGCGGTCGGCTTTCCTCTTGAGCGGCCCGGCGCGCGATGAATGGGAGCACAGCATCCCGCCCCTGACCGAACACCGCTATTCGATTACTTTGCGAACCTTGCGCAAAAAGTGAATGCGCGATGGCAGACAACGATCGTCGCGATTGCTAGGCCACTACTCCATCTGCTCGAACGTGCACTGGCGCGGCGCCTTGTCGGGCCGCCAGCGCAAAAGCCTGGTTCCGTGGCGGAAGCGGTCGCTGGTGATATGGTCGAAGCGCACCTCGACGACCAGTTCCGGCCGCACCGGCTCCCATTCGCCGCTGCGTTCCGTGCTCCAGCGGCTTGGCCCACCCGGCGCCTTGCCTGTGAAGCCGGGTCCGCCGCGCAATTCCTCCAGCTTCACGGTGACCGCCAACCGCTCTTCATTGCTGATGGTCGAGGTGAAGCCGACATGGTCGAGCAAGCCATTGTCGTTATAGAGGCCCAGCAGCAGCGACCCGACCTGGCGCTTGCGGTTCAGGTAGCGGAACCCGCCAACCACGCAGTCGGCGGTGCGCAGCCGCTTGACCTTGACCATCGCACGCTCGCCTGGCTGATAGGGCTCGTCCAGCATCTTGGCGACGACCCCGTCGGTCGACCCGCGGCCAGCACCCTGCAGCCACTTGTTGGCGTTGGCGATACTCGTGGTTGCCGACGAAAGTCGCAGCGCCTCATTCTCCGCCCTGGCGACAAAATCTTCGGTTGCCGCGCGTCGTTCCCGCAACGGCAGTTCGAGAACGATCTTGCCTCCGGGCGCGGCAAGGGTATCGAAGAGGACTATCCGCGCAGGCGTTTGTCTGCTCAGCGTCCGGATACGGCTCTCTGCCGGGTGAAGCCGCATCTGCAGCGCGTCAAACGATGCGCGTCCTTCGATCTCGATTATGATCTCGCCGTCCACAACGAAATCCCGTGCTTCGAGCTCGCCCAGAAGCGCCGTCAGTTCGGGAAAATAGCGGCCAAGCGGCTTGCCGGATTTCGCCCTGAGATCGACCGCCTTTCTTCCTTTGAAGGCAAGGCAGCGAAAGCCATCCCACTTGGGCTCATACTGCCAGATGCCGCTGCCCTCGGGCAGCGTGTCGGCGGTCCGGGCTTCCATCGGCGGCGTGTCCAGAGTGAGCGGAAACTCATGATCGGATTCCGCTACCATCGCTCTTCCGTGTCGTGATGCGGCAAGTCGATGCCACAGCAAACCCAGGCAAGCCGCTGCGAGGATCCGTAATTGTATTGCGGTTCCAGACCTTCAGGATCGTCAAAGGTTCCGACATGCAGAGCGACTTCGTCCTCGGCGGCGGCGTAGGAAAGGGTCAAGGGAGAACCGCATGCTCGGCAGAATCCCCTCCGGGCGATGGGTGAAGATACGCGATAGGCAGGCTCCTCGCTGAGCCATGACAGGTTGGAGGAGGACGTCCAGGCCAACACGGCGAAGGCGCTTCCGGTCGCGCGGCGGCACATGTCACAGTGACAGTAGTGAACGCGCGGATCGCCGGTCACTCGATAACGGATCCTGCCGCAGAGACATCCCCCTGTTCGTTCGACGGCGGCGGTCCGGGAGGCGATCTCGACTGTGTCCATCTCGCTTGAACGTTCGAACGGAAATGTGGTTTCCGTCCTACGGCCACATCGAGACCCATTCGATTGTGATGTTGGCGATGGAATCGGAAAGTATCCCCCAAGAAGTAGCCGAGCTTTCAATGTCCAGGGGCCGAAGGATGCGGGTGGAGCACCTACAAATCTCCACCGCCCCCCGGCCGCTGCACATGCTCCAGCACCTGGTCGGCGATAACGACGGAGAATTGCTCGTCGGTGCGGTGCTGGCAGATATCGATGTCGGGGAAGTCGACCGAGCGATAGTTCAGGCACATCACTGTCCAACAGCGATTCCAGCCCGGCGAGATCTCGATCACGTCGGAGGCCTTGCTGTTGCCAGCCTCGAGAAAGCGCTGAGCGCCTCGATCTGGCGGATGCGCAGCCAGCGGCTGTCGTAGCCGATCAGTCGCTTCACCGCTTGCTTGCTTCGGTTTTTCAGGGTGCCGGCAAGGCTTGTCGTCATACCTTCTCCGGAGGTCCCGCCGCCAGACTCCTTCTACATCGAGAACCGTACAAATGAATGGCGCTACGAGGAGGCCAGCGCCCAAAACGCCGGCCTCCCCAGCCAAGTGTCTGGGATCAATAGTCGCCGTTGTAGTACCGGTCGTCGCAGGGCGCGGTGTAGATGCGGCCGTAGCGATCCTGGTAGCGGCAAAGCTGCTCGCCGCGGCGCTGCGGCGTCGTGGCCGAGCCGACGACCGCGCCGAGCAGCGCGCCGCCGGCCGCGCCGATGACCGTGCTCTTGGTGTTGCCGCCGATCGCCTGGCCGACCAGCGCGCCGCCGGCGCCGCCGACCAGCGCGCCGGTGGTGGCCCGCTGCTGGCTTTCGGTCTGCGTCTCGCAGCCGGCAAGGGCCGCGGTTATGAGCACGGCCAGAATAGCCTTCTTGATGATCATCTCTAGAACTCCTCTGAAGCGCCCCAGAGACTGAAATTGGGGGCGAATGGTTGCCAGTTGCTGGCGCATTGCGGCGGAACGTAGGCGGTGTTCCTCACGAAGTAAGACATGGTTTCTCGGCTCTTGAGGATCGTGGTCGCCAAACCGCAAACGCCCTGCGCGAACAGCACGATAACGTTTCGACTTGATTCAGGTTGCGAAAGCGCAAGGCCGCCTCGGTCCGCATCGCCATTTTCGCAGCGGCAGTCAGAAAGCCGGAGCGACTGCAACCATGACGTTCCGCATATTGGTTGATCTGGTGGAGGACATCCTCCGGCATGGTGACGTTGACCCGCACGTCTGGAAAGTCCGGGAAGGATACGCCGAAGTCGCTGTCCGCTTCCTTGTGGATCAGTCCGATGTAGTGCCGCAAATCCTCCGCGCCTGAGTCGATGCTCCTCGAAAGAAGTGAGGAATTCGACATAAAATGGACCGTTATTCCTAACCAAGCCGCATGTCGCCAATTGCTAGACTGAAGTATCGGTACGACGGCGCGAGGCGATGAACAAGGGTGCAGCGACTGGCGGCCCTCCTTCGGGGAGGCGACGTATTCGCGCGGCGCAATATCTGCGTATGTCAATCGACCGGCAAACTTACTCCATTGAAAATCAGAGGGATGCTATCGAGGTCTATGCCGACCTCATGGGTTACGACATTGTCGCCACCTATGAGGACGCCGGCAGAAGCGGCCTGAACATTGAAAGACGGCCGGGGCTGCGCCGGCTGTTGGAGGATGTTGAAAACGGGCAAGCGGATTTCGAAACGGTCGTCGTGTACGATGTCAGCCGCTGGGGGCGCTTTCAGAACATAGATGAAAGCGCTTCGTATGAATACCGATGCCAAATGGCCGGCGTGCGGATCGAGTACTGCGCCGAGCAGTTTGCGAATGACGGCAGCGTCGGATCCGATGTGCTGAAAGCCATCAAACGCAGCATGGCCGCCGAGCTGAGCCGGATGCTCTCGCAGAAGACCTTCCTCGGTCAAACCCGAGCGGTCAAGATGGGCTTTCGCGGCGGCGGTTACGCTGGCTATGGTTTGCGGCGCCTGCTCGTCGATGCTGCAGGAAAGCCGAAAGCAGTCCTCAAGCGCAATGAATGGAAGGCCCTGGCGTCCGACCGTGTCATCCTTGTGCCCGGACCCGAAGCGGAAATCGCGACGGTGCGCTGGATCTTCAAGCAGTTTGTGAAGGGCAGGCTTGAAGTCCAAATCGCGAGAGATTTGAACGAGCGCGGCATCGTCACGGACCTGGACCGGCTGTGGACGACCGCGTCCGTGCGCTCGATCCTGACCAATGAGAAGTACATCGGCAACAATGTCTGGAACCGGACGTCCGAAAGGCTGCATACCAGAAGGGTGAAGAATCCACCCAGTGCATGGATTCGTGCGGACAACGTGTCGGTGCCGCTGATAAGCCAAAAGCTTTTCGAGCGTGCCCGAGCCGTTGCAAAGACGCGTGCGACCCGTATCAGCAACGTTCAGTTGCTAGCCGACCTTTCCAAGCTTCTAAATGAACGAGGATCGCTCTCGGGCTCAATTATCAACGCGACGCCCGGCCTTTCGACGAAAAGCATGTACATCCATCGCTTCGGAACGCTGCAGGCGGCTTACGACCTGGTTGGATATGAGGCGTCGGCGAACTACCGCTACTTCAACGTCATAACCCAGCTTCATCGGCGACGGCTTGAAATCATTCAGGATCTTGTGGCGGCAATCGGCCACGCCGGAGGCGTGGCCGATTACGACTCCAATGCCAAGCTTGTGAGGGTCAAAGAGGAATTCACTATCGCCATGTGGATCGCCCGCTGCCGGCCCTCGCCTTACGGATACTCTCACTGGCCATTCCGCAAGCGCCGGCTGTTGGGGGGTGACGTTTCGGTGCTGATCCGGGTGCTGCCCGATAATGCAACGGTTCGCGATTATTTCATTGCGCCGGCCTGGGAAGCCGAGCAGGCACCGCCCATGCTTTCCCCAAACAACGGCGTGCGCCTTGACGCCTTCCTATTCCCGTCTCTGGCGCCGTTGGTCGAATTGGCAAAACGGGCACCCATCGGAAGAGCAGCATGACGCAAGCTGAAGCCTCTCCCATCTTGAAGAGCAGCCGACATGCAATTCATCTAACGGGCGATTTGCGCGAGCCGGCCAGGACGCTGAAGAAGTACCCGTTTGTTAAGACGTATAGAAAGCTGACCGATCGAATGCGGTGCTTCATTGGCGAGGCGAAAGCGTTGCGGGAGCGGCTAGATATCGTTGTGCAAGCATTCCGCCAGTTGCTGGCCGTTGACATGTTTCGAGACCTGCTGAAGTCGGAAGGTTTCGTGCTGATGCCAGCGACACTGGCGGATAGAATTGTGGGCCTGACTGCCCCCATCGCCGAAGCGAAACCGAACCAAAGCGAAACGACGAGCAAGCAGCTTATCGGAGGAATTTGCCCGGAAGTCCTTGAGCTTTTGCAGGATTGCGTCGTTCCGCCAAAAATGTTCGGCCTGCTGCGCCAGGTCGTGCCAAGCCGGCAGATCGAGATCGCCCAACTCATGGTTGCGCTGGAAAGGGTAAAGCTCAATACCGCAAGGGTTTTCATCGCCCTCACGCCGCAGTCACAGCTTGCGGACCCTTCGACGCCGCGATGGCAGTTCGCTGGCATTGATGCCGTACGGTTGACCGCTATGGAAATTGAGTTTGCCGAGTTGAGCCAGGAGTTCCGAAACGCCGCCGAGCGCTGGGGCTCGTGGAGTCTCGAACTTGTGGCGGCGCGAGGGTATATCAACCGCCTGATGGACAGTCCCAAGGTGGTGCGGTATCTCGCCCCTCGTTTCCCAGAACAATTTGCGGCATTTCAACAGGGATTGGAGACAACTCCCAGATTCCCTGTTTTAGAAAATCCTTAATTGCCCTACGGTAATGTCATCAGGGGGTGGGGACCCGCTGCGGTCTAAACGTGGGTAGCGGCGTTGCCAGGCAGCGCATGCAGGGTTGGGCGAAAATGGGGTTGGCGTTATTTAAGATTGGCGAGTGCCAAGGCTGCGGCGGTACCGGCACGATGTTTGATTGTCCGAGATGGCGAAGCTCGAACGGCCATTGCTGCCCGGCGGGCACGCATCGGCACAAATGTCCTGGAATTACACTGACATGCGCTGAGTGCGACGGCACGGGCGGGGCGAAGAAGCCTGCGGGATATACGGAATCGGACGCCGCCTGACAACATTCGGTGGCAACTTAGCATAGGCTGCCCTTTACTAAGGCGACCACCAAGCAGCACCGAGCAACTAAGCCAATTCCTGGCGGCAGCGGAGCGGCTGCATCTAAGCATCGTCGGCCCTCTGATATCGCCATCGTGCGATCACCGCATGAGACGCTGTTGAAGACGGTGCGAATTGACAGGCGCATGGCCGGCACGCCGCCCGCGGGCCGAACTCCGCCTCGACACATTGTTACTGACCTGGGCGAACCACCTCTCGCATTCCCATGACGAGGTTCGAATCCGTCCCGTTCCAGCTTGGCTGTGCGACGTGGGTCATTTTCGACTAGTCAGTGGTTGCTGCACCGCCAGATGTCCGTCTTGCTTGCCCGTTTTCCCGCCTTCCATGATAATACTTACCGTGGGAGGAAGCTGCCATGGACGAAGCGGGCGTTCTTGATGCCGTGGTCGTGGGCGCTGGGTGGGCCGGTCTCGGCGTCAGCTATGCGCTGGCGCAGGCCGATATGCGGCACTGCGTCCTGGAGCGCGGGCGCGTCGGCGAAACGTGGCGGACCCAACGTTGGGACTCGTTCCACTTCAATCTTCCCAACATGTACAGCGTGATGCCCGGCGATAGTTACGATGGCGCGGACCCTGAAGGGTTTATGACGCATACAGGGTTTGTGACGCTGCTCGAGGACTATGCGCGGCGGCGCCGACTGCCGGTTCGCACCGGCGTCTCGGTCACAAAACTGGAAGCAAGTAACGGGCTCTTTCGCGTCGTGACGCCGGAGCAGACGTGGCTGGCGAAAAACGTGGTTGTCGCCAGCGGCAGCCTGAACCGCCCGCGTCGGCCGCCTTCGGCCTCCGCGTTGACGGGCGGGCCAGTGCAGCTTGACGCTTCAGACTACCGTAATGCCGGCGACCTTCCAGCCGGAGCCGTGCTTGTCGTCGGCAGCGCACAGTCAGGTTGCCAGATCGCTGAAGACCTGATCCTGGCGGGCAGGGAGACTTATCTTGCGGCGGGCCATATTGGCCGTCTGCCACGACGCTATCGCGGGCACGACATTGCCGTGTGGTTGGTGAAGACCGGATTGTTTGACGTGCCCCGCAAGGATTTCGTCGATCCGTCCGGCCGCGTTGCCGCTCGGCCCATGCTTGGCGCGTTGCACACGATAAGCCTGCAATCTCTCAGCGCGCAGGGCGTTGTGCTGCTGGGACGATTTGTCGGAGTGGATAGCGGTCGGCTCGTCTTCACCGACGACGTTCTCGAAAACATTCGGTTCGGCGACGAGATTTCCGCGCAGTTCAAAAGCCGTATCGATGAATTTATCAGATGTAATGGTCTCAACGCTCCTGCGCCCGTTGAGGACGAGGCGGAGGCGGTCGCTCCGCGCCTACCCCGGCCCCCCATTCTGTCGCTCGATCTCGTTGAGCGGAACATTTCAGCGATTGTCTGGTGCACGGGCTTCGAGGGCGACTTCAGCTGGATCGATATACCCGGCGCTCTCGACGAGCGACGTCAGCCGGTTCACGAAGATGGCATTGCCCCGGTCCCCGGAATCTATTTTGCCGGACTTGATTTTGCGTCCACACGCCGGTCAGGCACCATTATGGCTGTCGAAGACGAAGCGCGTCGATTTGTCGGCCATATGTTAACTCGGGCTGATCAGCCATAAAATAGTGCACTGTCACCGCAATTCGGTTGAGCGTTTCGTTTGCCGCCCCAGCTGCTACTCGACGATCTTCCAGTACGAGTCCTTGCGGATCACCTTGCCGTCGCGGAACGTGTAGAAGTCGCAACCGCGGACTTCCTTTTTCACGCCTTCGCGGGTGGTGCCGGTGAGGGTCCATTTCGAGATGCCGGTATTGGCCGTCGCGTCCACGAAATGCTCACCATTGCCATAGTGAACGTCGGGCAAGCCTTCGAAGCGTGTGGCCAGCGCATCGCGAACTTTCGCTTTGCCTTCGAAGCGGGAACCCCATGGCTTGTTGCCTCTCGGCATCTCCAGGACGCAGTCGTCGGCAAAGCACGCCATGATGCGATCGAGATCGTGGGCGTTGAAGGCCTCGCATAGCTCCGTCAGCGTCGATCGAATGTCCATTCGCCCGTCTCCTCCGGTCGGATAGCAGATAACGTGCACGTTCGATGATCGAAGTAGGTCACCGGCGGCGATGCCGGTCAAGGTCTCCGAGGCTCCCGCAAAACGCGTCCCCGCTCATGCCCCTCCGCATCATTCCCGCCACTCTGCGCGATCTCTCCTACATCGCCGCCAACCTGCGCCCCGAGGACCGCGCCGAGATCGACTGCCAGCTCGACCATTGGACGCCGGCGCTGCTGGCGCTCACTGCCCTGCAGGGCATTGCCCATGTCGCCGAGCTCGACGGCAATCCGGAGGCCGGCTTCGGCGCCGCCGAGCAGCGCGGCGGGCTGTGGATCGCCTGGAGCTGGGGCACGCGCCGCATGCGGCGCTGCGTGCCTCAGATCACGCGCTTCTTTCATACCGTGCTTGGCCCCCAGGTCGCGGCCAGGGGCGCCTGGCGGGTCGAGGCGAGGGCGCTTGCCGGGAACAATCTTGCCTTGCGCTGGCTGGACAGGCTCGGCGCCACGCAACGCTGCCGCCTGCCGGGCTACGGCAAGAACGGCGAAGATTTCTTCCTCTATGACTGGACAAGGGAACGTGGAAAAATGTGTCTGTTTCAAAAACCGCCGGAACTGAAGCCGCTGCCGCCGACGCCGACCGCGCAGGACAAGGACGTGCAGGCGCGCGAGGCTGCGCTGCGGGCTGAGCTCGAGCAGCGCCAGGGCACGCTCTCCACGGTCAAGACCGACCTCGCGCCCGGCGATCTCGCCGGTCGTCGCCGCGTGCTGCTCGGAGTCTGACGCCATGACCGCGATGAAGCGAAGCTTTCGCCGGCGCGTGCTGGACTGGTGGTACTGGCGCCGGCATGCGCGGCTGGTGAAGCGGCGGTGACATGGCTGATCTCCCCCGCGAGGGACACAAGGGGGAGATCGGCAGTTCCGGCCTCCGCCTTTCCTCCCGGGTCCCCCAAAACCTCCGCTCATGTTGCACTGCGTTAAATTTGTTGCATTGCGATATCAGCGCACCGGCTCGAAACTCCTCGCGGCGGGGTTTTCTGCACGGGGTTTTGGCGTGTCAGTATCATCCCGGCCACCGGCCTGCCTTGATGAACGATTTGCATTGCTGAAGCTCCCGCTCTCAAGGAGTTCGCATGACCCGATCCCGTGTCGAATGCCTGGACGGGCTTCGGGCGCTTGCCGCGATGTGGGTGCTTGTCGGGCACTGTCTGCTTCTGACCGGCTGGCGTGTTCCGGTCCTGGGCGAACCGGATCTCGGCGTTGATCTCTTCATCATGCTGTCCGGTTTCCTGATGGTGTTCCACTACCAGCTTCGCCAGGACAGGGAGCCTTGGCAAAGTCCGGAGACCTGGCTGAAATTCTGGACACGCCGCTACTTCAGGATAGCGCCGCTGTTCTATGTCATGCTTTTCCTGGCGCTGGCGCTCGGGCCCTATCTCTACGAATCCAGGACGGTCATCGACGACTTCCTGCTGAGATCGCATCAGGCGCCCGAGCGTTACCTCGACAGCGGCCTGAAGAACATCGTCGCCCATCTTCTGTTCCTGTTTGGCCTGTTGCCGAATTTCGCCTACCGCACGCCGCTTCCCGACTGGAGCCTGGGGCTGGAGATGCAGTTTTACGCGGTCTTTCCGGCCGTCATGCTGCTTGTCCGCAGGCTCGACTGGATACGGAGCGCCGTGCTGATCGCGGCGCTCGGCGGCCTCGTCGTGTTTGCGATGGGGCAAATGTCGGTGCATTTTCCGATGCCGTCGTTCCTGGCGCTGAAGATGCAGATATTCCTGTGCGGGATGCTTTTGGCCGGCGTTCTGCATCCGAGCCGGCTACGGCCCATTCTCCATCTGGCGTTGGCCATGCTGTTGGCGGCGCTGCCCTATGGCGGCGAATATGGGCTGGGAAAGCTGCTGATACGCGAAGTGCTGGTGATGGGCTTCTTTGCGCTTGTGCTCTATCGGATGCTGCCGGGAATGGCGGCTGTCGTGGCAGCAAGGATAGCCACGACGCTCGGCAACCGGTTCTTTCATCTGATGGGAGAGCTTTCCTTCAGCATCTACCTGATCCATCTGTTGGTTCTCCAACCGGTCGCGGCTTTCGTCATCACGCAATATGGCCACGATCTGGTGGCGCCGCTTCGCTTCGCGATCGTCCTTCTCATTGTCCTGCCAACGGTTAGCCTGCTGTCTTGGATCACCTATAACCTGATCGAGATTCCGGGCCAGAAGGCTGGCCGTTTCGTCGTCCAGCGCTTCGGCCGCAAGACGATGCTGGAAACGACGCCGGCGTCGGCCGCTGCACATGATCCAGCCCCTGGTCGGCGATGACGACGGAGATTTGCTCGTCGGTGCGGTCGCGGGAGAGCTTGAAGTCGGGGAAGTCGACCGAGCGATAGTTCGGACGGGTCGCCTTCCAATAGCGGTCCAGCCGGGCGATATCTCGATCACGTCGGAGGCCTTCCGGTTGCCCGCCTCGAGAAAGGCGGTGAACGCCTCGATCCGGCGGATGCGCAGCCAGCTGCGGCTAGCGTAGCGCGAAGGGCAGCATCAAAGTCGGCGACGAGGTCGCGATCACCGCGACCGTCGGAACCTCCCCTACCC
>NZ_RZOJ01000400.1:0-5537 GCF_003998845.1 Mesorhizobium sp. M4A.F.Ca.ET.022.05.2.1
CTCTGCAGTTGGGCGATGTCCTTGATGCGCGCCGCGACCTGGCCCGGCGGCAGCGTGCTTGGCCCGGTCGAAACGCGGAACATCCGCGTGGTGGTGGCCGGGTCATATTCCGGATCATTGAAGGCGCCGCCATTCTTCGCGGCAAGCTCGCGCTTGGCCTTCGGTGCGAGCCCGTCGGCCAACGCCGGCTGCAGGCCAAGGGCAGCCGCCAGAAGAAAGGCAAGTCCGCGCATCATGAAGCGCCGACCATGATGGTGCCGTCGCCCATCACCGTGCCGGATATGATCTTGCCGCTGTCGATGTTGCGGACCTTGACCAGGTCGCCGGCGGCGCCCGGCTGCAGGGTAACGCCGGAAGCCGAAATGGTCAGGGCGCCGGCGGTGAAATAGATCTGCACCGCAGCGCCCTGTTCGACGAGCCAAGCGTCGCGGATGGCGGCGGTCGGAATGTAGCGGCCCGGCAGCAGCGTGCGCTTGGCGACCTTGCCATGGAGTTCCTGCGCGAGGGTGGCGACGGCCTCCGGCTTGTGCTTGCCGGGAACGAGCGTCACCTGCTTCAGGGCGGCAAGGTCGATCGTCTCGCCGGGATAGATGACCCGGTTGGGGATCAGCACGACATCGCCGGCGGCCTGACCGGTATTGCGGGCCGCGAGCTGACTGGCGTTCTGGTTGCCGGCCTGATTGTCGCCGGCTTCCTGGGCAAACGCCGGCACGCCGCCGGCCACCAGCGCGAGAGCCAGCGCGGCGCGGCGGAGGGAGCGGTGGGCCGGCGCAAGCATGATCTGTTACCTGATGTTCTTGGACACGACCGAGGCCATGTCGTCGGCGGCCTGGATGACCTTCGAATTCATCTCATAGGCGCGCTGCGCCGAGATCAGTTCGGTGATCTCCTTGACCGGATCGACGTTGGACGATTCCAGGTAGCCCTGTTCGATCGTGGCGAAGCCGGGGTCGCCGGGCACGCCGACATTGGCCGGGCCGGAAGCCGCCGTCTCCTGGAACAGATTGTCGCCGAGCGGCGCCAGCCCGGCCTCGTTGGAGAAGTTGGCGAGCTGCAGCTGGCCGAGAAGCTGGAGATCGGTCTGGCCGTCGATGCGGGCGAAGACCTGGCCCGTCTTGTTGACGATGACCTCGACCGCGTCGGTTGGCACGGTGATGGCGGGGACGACGTTGGCGCCGTCGACCGTCACCAGCTGTCCGGTGGCGTTGGTGTTGAAGGCGCCGGCGCGGCTGTAGAGCGTGCCGCCGTCGGCACCCTCGATCTGGAACCAGCCCCGGCCGGTCAGCGCGAGGTCGAAGCTGTTGCCGGTGCTTGTCAGCTCGCCCTGGGTATGGACGTTGCGCACCGCCGTCGTCTTGACGCCGAGGCCGATCGAGACACCTTCCGGCACCAGCGACGTGTTGGAGCGATTGGGCACGCCCTGCGTGCGGTCGACCTGATAGAGCAGGTCGGAGAATTCGGCGCGAGCGCGCTTGTAGCCGGTGGTGTTGATGTTGGCGATGTTGTTGGCGATGACTTCCAGGTTGGTCTGCTGGGCGTTCATGCCGGTGGCGGCGATGGCAAGTGCTTTCATGACGCGGTCCTAGATACTCATGCGGCTGATTTCGAGGTAGGCGGAGACAACCTTGTCGCGGATGGCGATGGTCGTCTGCAGAGCCTGCTGGGCACTCATCACCGCGTCGACCACCTGGCGAGTGTCGGCGTCGCCGCGCAGCGCCTGGATCGACACCTGCTCGGCATTCTGCAAGGTGTTGACGGTTTTCGACGCTGCCTGGCTCAGCGCCTGGGCGAAGGATGTGCCGACCGTCTCGGTCGCTGTCGTCGGCGCGACGATGCCCTGGAGGGCGTCGGTCGCCACACCGGCGCCTTCGGTTGCCGGTTTGAGCGCGCCAATGCTGCCGATGCCGCTGATCATTGCTGGTTCCTCATCAGGTCGATGGTCATGGAAATCAGATCGCGCGCCTGCTTGACGACCTGGAGATTGGCCTCGTAGGAGCGATTGGCCTCGGTCATGTCGGCCATTTCGATCAGCACGTTGACGTTGGGCATCTTGACGTAGCCCTTTTCGTCGGCGGCTTCGTTGCCGGGCTGGAACTCGATCGGAAAATCGGATGGATCGCGCTCTACCGAGCTGACCTCGACAAGCTGGCCGCCGGTGGCGCGGTCGAGCTCGGATGCAAAGGAGATCGTCTTGCGGCGATAGGGATCGGCGCCCGGCGTGGTGCCGGTCGACTGCGCGTTGGCGAGGTTTTCCGACACCACGCGCAGGCGCTCCGACTGGGCACCAAGGCCGGATGCTGCGACTTTGAGGGCTGCGGTAAGCGCGTCCATGGTCAGCTCTTCACAGCCATCATCATCATCGAGTGGAAGGCCTTGACGATCGCGGTGTTGAGTTCGAAGGAGCGGCGGACCTCACCGGCCTTCATCAGTTCGTCTTCCAGCGCCACCGTGTTCTTCGACGGCATGATCGAGCCGGTGGCTTCCTCCGGCTTGACGGTGAAGCCGGCATTCGTCGCCTGGGTGCCGAGATGCCCGGCCTGGGTGGCCTGCAGCGATACCGCCGTACGGTCGAGGACCTTCTCGAACGGCTCGACATCGCCCGCCGTGTAGCCCGGCGTGTTGGCGTTGGCGATGTTGGAGGCAATTGCGGACTGGCGCACGGCCAGCCACTGCGATTGCTTGGTGGCGAGATCGAAAAGGTTGACGGGCTCCATGGGAATCTCCGGGCGGGGTTCCCAAAGATTAGGCCGCCAGTCTTGCGCGGACCTTGCGCGGGGCCGGGCATGGCGCAGCGCCGTGCTACTGGCCCGCGCGCCGCTATTTGGAGAGTTCGATCACCTGGTCGGTGCTGGTGACCATGACCCATTTGCCACCACGTTGCTCAATCGACGAGACGATGCTGGAGTCCGGCAGCTTCGAGCCGCGCTGGACGATCCACAGGCCGGCGTCGTCCTCAATCATGGCGCGGCCGTTGGCGACATGCACCATGCGGAACTTGGGGTCCGCCGGAAAGGGCTGTTGGTCGACGCTCGGAGCCTGGGCGGGGTCCTCGGGATCCTGCAACGTGCCGGTGGCGAACAAGTCGACATCGGGAACATCCTTGGCCGTCAGCGGCTGGCCGGGATTTTCCAGTTGCGAGCCGCCGCTGACGCGTCCGGCATTGGTGCCGCTGCCGCCGAACTTGATGGCCTGCACGCCGAACTGTTCCTGATTGAAGAAGATGTACCAGGGAAATAGCGCACAGATCAGACCGAGCGTGACGCCGAGCGCGGCAACGACAAAATCGCTGCGCCGGTCAGGCTTCTTGCCCAGCCGCGGAAATTCCGCCTTTGGCGGCGTGGGCCATTCCGTGCGCGGGAACAGGTCATCGATCAGTGAATCGCGGCTTGCCTGTATCGTCTCGGCGACCTCAACCTGGGAAGCCTTGGGCAAATCATCCCCGACGGTCCTAGCAGGCCCGGCGGTCCTCGGGAGAGCGGGCTTCGCCGCCTTGGCCAGGACGGCCCCGGTCCTGACCGCGACCTTGGCGGCCATAGCGCGAGCGGCCTTTGCTGTGGCGGACCGTGCTTCCTCAGCCCTGGCGTCTTCCTTGGCCCTGGCGTCGTCGAGCATCTCGCGCAGCAGGCGCTCGGTGTACTGGCGCTCACTCTCCTGCATCGCCATTCTGCTTTCCCTTCAGGTAGCGGGCGAGGTCGGCGAACGGATCGACGGACGCGCGGTCCTTCGGCGACTGCGTCAGCGCCTCGTAGATCAGCGGCACCTGGCGGACGGCGATGTCGAGCTCGGCGTCGGCGCCGCCCTGGTAGGCGCCGAGCAAGCGGATGTCGCGCGTGTCCTCGAAGCGCGAGATCATCGATTTCAGCCTGGTCACCAGCATCCGCTGCTCGGCGCTCCAGGCCTTGTCGGCCAGGCGCGAGATCGACGACAGCGGATTGACCGGCGGATAGCGGCCCTGTTCTGCGATCGCGCGGTCGAGCACCACATGGCCATCGAGGATGCCGCGCACGGAATCGGCGACCGGATCGTTGTGGTCGTCGCCGTCGATCAGCACCGAGATGATGGCGGTGATCGACCCCTTGCCCTCGGCGCCAGGCCCGGCGCGCTCGAGCAGCTTGGGCAGGTCGGTGAACACCGAGGCCGGGTAGCCGCGCGCGACCGGCGGCTCGCCGGTTCCGGTCGCCACCTCGCGCAGCGCATGGGCAAAGCGGGTAATGGAATCCAGCACCAGGAGCACGCGGTGGCCCTGGTCGCGGAAATGCTCAGCGACGCGCATGGCGGTGTCCGGGGCGCGCCGGCGCATCATGGCGCTCTCGTCGCTGGTGGCAACTACGGCCACGGTCTTGGCCATGCTTTCGGCGCCGATCGTATCCTCGAGGAATTCGCGCACTTCGCGGCCGCGCTCGCCGATCAGCGCAACGACGACCGTGTCGAAGGCGTCGGCTCCGGCGAGCATGGCGAGCAGCGTCGACTTGCCGACGCCGGAACCGGCAAAGATGCCGAGGCGCTGGCCGAAGCAGAGCGGGGTGAAGATGTCGATGACCCTGACCCCCGTCGTGAAGGCGGTGCCGACGCGCTGTCGCGCCATGGCGCCTGGCGTCGTGGCGTCCTCGCCCGAGGCGGATGCGGACCTTTCCAGCGGCGGGCCGCCGTCGATTGAACGGGTGAGCGCGTCGATGGCGCGTCCGCGCCACGAGATATGCGGCGCCACCGCCAGCGGCCCGCGCCGAAACACGGCATCGCCTATGCCGGCATCGGCGCTGCGCTCGAACGGGGCCACGACCACCTCGTCACGACCGATCTTGACGATTTCGCCGCGCCGCGCGCCGGCATGGCCGCGCTGCTCGACAATGTCGCCCAGCCTGGCGATGTCGGAAAGACCGCGCACCTTGTAATGGGTCGGCGAGATCTCGGCGACGCGGCCGCCGCGCCGGAGCAGGGACGCGGCGCCATCGAAGCGGCGCAGGACGCGTTCCAACGCGGCAAGCCGGTCGCGGGGTGCTGCATCAGGCTGCCTTTCCAGGGCGCGTAGCGAGGGCAGGCTGGTCGACATGCCGCTACTTGGAACCGAGCGTCTTGATGGCGTCGTCGGTGGTCGCATCGGTCTGCCGTATCAGCGCCGCCGTATTCTCGAAGGCGCGCTGGACCATGATCAGGCGGGTCATTTCCTGCACCGGATTGACGTTCGATTCCTCGAGGAAGCCCTGCGCCACGCCGACGTCGGAGCGATCGGTGACAGGTTCAGGCGTCCGCGCGGGCACGATGCCGGAATTGCTGTAGCGGACGAAATTCTGCCCGGGATCGAAATTGTAGAGGCCGATGGCGCCGACCAGTTGGTCGTTCTGTCGGAGCGAGCCGTCGGCGCCGGCCTTGGGCGGGCCGTTGCGCGGATCGAGCTGGATCGGCGCGCCGCCGCCGTCGAGCACAGGATAGCCTTCGATCGACATCAACTCGCCGTTCTCGTTCATCGAAAAACGGCCGTCACGGGTCATCACCGTGCCGGCCGGCGTTTCGATGGCAAACCATGCATCGCCCTGGAT